>JAZUPA010000159.1:0-7259 GCA_045604945.1 Acutalibacteraceae bacterium | reverse complement strand
CCCTGCGACAGGCGAAAAAACCGTAGGGTATGGCGCTCTGCGACATACCGCTTCGCATCCCAAACCATAGGGGAGGGCTTCCATGCCCTCCCGAAATCGCAAACCCTACCCCAAACCGTAGGGACAACCCTTTGCGGTTGTCCGCCTGCGAAATCCCCCCTGCAGCGCGGTGCGTCGAAAACCACCGCCCCCTGCGACAGGCGAAAAAACCGAAGGGTATGGCGCTCTGCGACATACCGCTTCGCATCCCAAATCGCAGGGGAGGGCTTCCATGCCCTCCCGAAATCGCAAACCCTTGCGGTTGTCTGCCTTTGCTTTTGTTGAATGAATAACATTCACTATATGAATGTTATTGTTCATTTCTTTTCCGAAAAAGAAACGAACCAAAGAAACCGCATAAGGGGGAAGGGGTTTCGATCCCCCTGTCCCCCTTATGAAACCCCGTACCCTAAACGACCAAATGGGTCGCCATCCATGCCGTGTGTACCAATACGCCCGTAATTACCTTTTCCTTACGGCATGGATTACCCGCTGCCTCACACTGACCTGTTGTCATTCCCCCTTTGGAATCCCCCTTGTCAGGGGCTATCGCCTGTTCTGATTAAGAATCGTAGCCGGGCATTGATTGTCGTAGGGGATGACGCCCTCGGCATCCCGTTTAAAAACACCCATGAAACAGCTTTTCCCTTGAGGAAATGACTGTTCAGAAAAGAGGAGCCCTTGGCGTCTGCAGATGTTCATATTGGCGTAATTGATTTTGGTATTGTTTTGTATTATACTAATAATACTTTAATTCAAGCGAGGTTGCAGTATGAGCAAAAAAATAACAGATGAAGATATAGAGCGCGGCGCCCAAAAGGTCGAGCGGATGAACGCAATGTTCGACAAGGCGATAATCCCCGTTCTGTTTATAGCAGCGCTGGCGGTATTTCTGTTCGGCGCACTGCCGAAACTGATCCGCCATCTGGAAAAGGACGAGGTCGCCCCTCAGGAGGGAGAAGCCGTTGTGGGGTATGCAGATGAACTGAACCTTTACGAAAAGCGCAGTCAGTTTATGGATACCCTTGAGGAGAACATGGGAAAGGCAGAAGCTGCGGGCTATTCAAGGATGCCCGAGGAATTCGGCGTAAACTGTATTCTCAAGCAGTACGACGAGAATACAATAGTGGCTCATTTCTATGACGGCTCCACAAGCTACGGAAAGGTAATAACCGAGGGCCTTGCAGACTGCGCGAAGGTTGAGATTCGTGCGTACACCGCAAACCGCAGTACGGTAATCGTTACCCTTGATGACGGGGAGAGCCTTTCGGCAAAATTCAGCAGTACAGCCTTTACAGCGGACGAAACCCTGACCGATACCGACACAAACGACAGACTGGCAGTGCTGGGCTATGTGTCCTCGGAGGAGCTGTCTGCAATCCGCGCAATATACGACAGGGAGCTTGAAGCGCTTTTGAGCTGATAAATGCAAGGGCAGGCGAGGAAGATGAAAATATCGTACATATGGTATAAAAACCCCTCTTCACGCAATGTGGCAGAAGCTGCATTGCGTGAGTTTTCGCGTCTTGACGCAGAAGTGGGGGAGGAATACTCGACCGTAGACCCTCAGAATGTTCCCCGACTGCTGAAAAATGCCCTTTCAAAAAGTGACACAGTGATAATCTCAGGGGGACTCAACCTTATCCGCGAGAGCGAGAATATAGTGTTCATCCTTGCAAAGTGCCTTGGCATGACCCTTGAAAATGACAGCAGAAGCCGCTCGAGGTATATGTTTGATTCCATCCGCGGCAGGGTGCTGCCAAGTCTTTCCGATGCAGTGCTGTTCCCATGCAGAAAGGGCGAGCCTGAAGGGATTCTGCTGTCGGCAGGTGAGCAGAAGATAATTGTGCTGCCGAGGGATGAGGTCTCTGCGGTCAGGATGCTCACCGCCATGGGAACATACATAATGGGAAAGAAAATCGAGACCATTCTGGAAGAGGAAGAGCCCGAAGCGCCTCAGGTGCAGCGCAGGCGCACGGTGGATGACCGCCTGAGGGATATCGAAAAGCGCAGAATGGAAAAGGAAGAGAGCATGCGCATACGGGCGATGACGGAAACGAGGAATGAATTCCGCCGCGGCTTTGCCCGTGAGATAGAGGACGAATTTGACTCGGTTCAGGAAAGCAACCGAAGGATAGTAAGAGAGTACAGCGAGCCTGAGGTCAAAGAGAAGAAAAAGGGCTTCGGCTTTCAGGCGAGATTTGCAGCAGTGGCAGTGCTGGCGCTGTTTATCGGCGTGATATGGTATATCGCCGCAAACTTCTATGAGCCTGCGGCAGTGCCGTCGGTGTATTACAGTGACGTTGTGGAGATGTACAACGAAAACGATGCAAATACCGATTATCTCCCCACAGGCGCCCTTGATCAGTTTGCAAAGCTGTACACCGTCAATCCCGATGTGCGGGGCTATATAACTGTGCCGGGAACAGGGATAGATATGCCCGTTCTGCAGTCACAGAGCGGAAAGGCGCCGACATATTATGCCGCAAGGGACTTTTACGGAAACGAAGATGAAAGAGGTTCCCTTTATTTTGCGGTGGAGAATGATATAAAGCCGGGCAATGACAACATAAACCTTGTCATACACGGAAAATCCCCTGCGGACGGAACGGTGTTTGCAAACCTTGAGAAATATCTTGATCTGTCCTTTTTTGCAAGGAATCCCGTTCTGAGGATGGATACACTCTACGAAAAAAGCCAGTGGAGAATATTCGCTGTCTGCATATGCAGCAACGATACGATATATGAGTTCAACTATGCAAATACAAGCTTCCCCGGGCTTTACTCGGTGGAAAAGCATCTGTATGAGCTGTTTATCCGCAGCAGATTCTACACAGAGTGCGAGGTGTTCCCCACAGATAAGCTCCTGACCCTGATAACCGATTACGACGGCTTTGAAGGGGCGAAGCTTGTTGTAGTTGCCCGACAGCTTCGTGAGGATGAGGACATATCGGAAGCAGGAAACGGAATAGTGGAAAATCCCTATGCCCTTATGCCTGAGATATGGTACGGCATGAGCGGCGAGCAGATGCCCGCAGTGCCTGAGTTTGAGTATGCGGAGGAATACAGGGAAGAAAATATGGGTCAGACCACCACTACTACAACCACCACGACAACCACCACGACCACTGTATCAACTTCCAAAAAGACAACCACAACAACTGCCGCAGCCACCACTAAGAAGGAGACCGAAAAAACCACCACCGCAACCTCTGCAACCACCGCAACAAAGCCTTCTTCCGATGTTTCGGGCAGCGATACCGAAGTACCCGAGGAAACCACCACCGCAGCCACCACGACCACAAAGTCCCAGACATCGCCTTCCTATCCTGCCACCATGAGAATAACCTCAAACGGCAAGGTAATAGAAAAGGACACCGCAACGGTGCTTGCGATGATAGTTGAGGCAGAGATGGGCAGCGGCTACGAGACCGAAGCGCTGAAGGCACAGGCAGTGGCAGCCTATACCTATTATAAGTACAGCGGCGGTGCAGCAAAGGCACCCTCATTCCCGACAAAATCAAAGCCCAGTGCAAAGGTAAAGAATGCGGTCAACGAGGTGCTGGGGCAGTATATGACGGTAGGCGGCAAGGTAAAATACACCCCCTACTACGCGATATCAGCAGGCAAGACCGCAGCAAACGCCAGCGTAAACGGCACAAAGCTTTCCCATCTTGTATCGGTTGACTGCTCTGTTGACGAAAACGTCAGCGGCTACAAGGTAACAAAGGAAGTGAAGGCATCCTGGGTAGCTAACAGGATAAAGTCCAAAAAGGGCATAAACCTAAACAGCATATCCGATAAGAACAAGTGGTTTACCGTGCTCAGCCGCGATTCCAACGACCTGTATGTAACCAAGATACAGATAGGAAACAGCTATACCTGCCGCGGCTCCACACTGTACCTTACCATTCTTGGCTATACCTGCCTGCGCTCACCGTGCTTTGAGATAAAGTACAATTCAAATACCGACACATTCCTCTTTACAAGCTACGGCTACGGACACTGCGTCGGCATGAGCCAGAAGGGCGCCAACGAGTATGCAAAGCAGGGCAAGGATTATAAGTGGATACTTGAGCATTTCTACACAGGCGTAAAGATAGTAGGCGGTTAAACACACAGTACAAAAGCCTCCCTCTGACGACGGAAAGTGGTCATGCAAGCATGAGCTGCACGGCACAGCTATGCTGTGACGGAGGGAGAGATATAATAGTAGGGGAGCCCCTTGCGGGCTCCCTTTCTGCACCACTGAGCAAAGATTGACATAATGAAACAAATACAGTAGAATAATAACAAAATCAAGGGGAGGGGATGCTTTTTGTTTACTCTTATGGCAGCTATCCATTTTATTATCTGTCTTGCGGACTTTCTGAAAGCTCCGAAGGATACTGAGAAAAGAGAAGAAGAGAAGAAATCCCTCATTTATGCCTCTGTTATCCTTGCAATATGCATCATGGCAGTCATTGCACTGACGCTGTTTTTTGCCGCTGCTGCGGAAAACGCAATAAACTTTATGTGAAAGGAAGAGAAGCATGGAATATATTATACCTTTGCTGATTTGCGGATTGCCTCCGGTAACAGGCATTGCTGTGTTTGTGTTCACCCTTATAGACTTCTGCCGCACACCGAAAGGGTCAGATGAGAGAAAAATCAAAAAGCGCTCACTGATTCTCAATTCGATTTTCGGTGTGGTTTCGCTGGTTGTTATTATAGTGCTAATAGATCAGGTTGTATACGCCGTTGCCAATAAGTGAGGTAGCATTATGGAATATATTATACCTTTGCTGATTTGCGGAATGCCTCCGGTAACAATCATTGCTGTGTTTTTAGTCACCCTTGTGGACTTCTGCCGGGCACCGAAAGGATCAGATGAGAGAAAAATCAAAAAGCTCTCACTGATTCTCAATTCGATTCTATGTGTGGTTGCGCTGGTTGTTATTATAGTGCTAATAGATCAGGTTGTATACGCCGTTGCCAATAAATGAGGTAGTATTATGGATTTATTAATATTATTTATACCTTTGTTGATTTGGGGATTGCCCATATCATCCATCGTCTGGTTTGTTCGCAGTCTTATAAAATTCTGCCGCGCACCAAAGGGTACGGAAGAGAGAAAAAACAAAAGAACAGCATTGATTCTCAGCTCGGTAACCTGCGTGATTTCTCTGACTGTCATTACATTGCTGGTTGTGATTTTCGTCAGCGCCATTGCCAATATGTGAGGTAGCATTATGAAGGATAAAACTTTTGCAATAGTATTCGCTGTTGTGCTGGCAGTGATGCTCGTTTTGACAATAGCTCATGTTCTTTATGTGGCGCACGCCTATGAAAACGCCTCCATAATACGCTTTATCGGAGAGGAGCTGTGGTGACCGCATGAAGCTTTATAAACAGATAATCGCTCTGCTTCTTGTTGTTGCCATGTTCGCAGGCTTCAATGCAGGGATATATATAATAGGAACAAAGAAATGCCTGAGCAACTTCGGCACAGCCGCTCAGGCGAAGATGATAAAGGTTGAGCTGTACCTCCCTCATGATGAAGGGTCAGAGATAGTTCACCTTGATTCTTCCTTTAAGATAACCGAACAGCTGCCCGTGCTGGACGGGGCAACCGCTCTGCTCCCTGTCTATTCAGCAATAGCAGATGCAGTCTATCCCGAAGGCTCCTGCGAATTTGACGGTGATGCCTTTGCTACCGACAGTGCGATGCAGTACCGCAACACCGTGGGCGCCTATAAGGCGGTGGTGGATGGCGAAGCTGATATAATCTTCTGCGCAGGACCCTCAGAGGGTCAGCGTCAGTATGCCGAAGAAAAGGGCGCAGAGCTTGTGTATGTCCCCATCGGCTACGAGGCTTTTGTGTTCATAGTGAACTCGGAAAATCCCGTCGAATCCCTCACCGCGGAGCAGATACGCGGAATCTACAGGGGAGAGTACACAAACTGGAAGGAAGTCGGCGGAGCAAACCGCGTGATAAATCCCTTGACCCGACCTGAGGGCAGCGGCAGTCAGACTGCCATGAATTCCTTTATGGGCGGAGCGCAGACTAAGAAATCCCCCTTTGCATTTCTCGGTGCATCCATCGGCTATTCCTTCCGCTGGTATGTGGAGGGGATAGTGGACAACGGCGATGTCAAGATGATTTCCGTTGACGGGATTTACCCCGACAGGGAGAATATCAGAAACGGAACATATCCAATAGTCAGCAATTTCTACGCTGTCTACAGGGCGGACAACTCAAATCCCAATATTCAGCCCCTTATAGAATGGATTCTGTCTGAGGAAGGACAGAGGATAATAAATGAAAGCGGCTATGTAGGGGTCAATTGAAATAAAGGTAAAACAAAGGGGCTGTTTTTGGCAGCCCCTTTAAAATTGTCTCTTGCCGCCTTACAACAAACCGCAGGGACAATTCTCGTGGTTGTCTGCCTTTGCTTTTGTTGAATGAATAACATTCACTATATGAATGTTATTGTTCATTTCTTTGCTAACAAAGGAAACGTTGCGATATCTGCGGTATCGCCCAAAGAAATTACTAAGGAGGGAAAAGTTTCGATTCTTTCCCCTCCTTAGAACCACCCCATTCAACGACCAAATGGGTCGCCATCCATGCCGTGTGTACCAATACGTCCGTAATTACCGCTTCTTACGGCATGGATTACCCACTGCCTCACACTGACCTGCTGTCATTCCCCCTTTGGAATCCCCCTTGTCAGGGGTTGTCGCCTGTTCCGATTTCTAATCAAAGCCAAATATTAATTGTCGTAGGGGATGACGCCCTCGGCATCCCGTTTAAAAACACCCCTGAAACAGCCTTCCCCTTGAGGGGAAGGTGGGTTTTGCGAAGCAAAACTCGGATGAGGTGTTTGAAAACTTTAAAACAAAAGCCTCATCCCTTTGCTATTGAATTCCCTCTTGCCGTTCCTTACGGCATGGATTACCCACTGCCTCACACTGACCTGTTGTCATTCCCCCTTTGGAATCCCCCTTGCCGGGGGGCTATCGCCTGTTCCGATTTATAATCGAAGCCAGGCATTGATTGTCGTAGGGGATGACGCCTTCGGCATCCCGTTTAAAAACACCCCTGAAACAGCCTTCCCCTTGAGGGGAAGGTGGGTTTTGCAAAGCAAAACTCGGATGAGGTGTTTGAAAACCTTAAAAACAAAAGCCTCATCCCTGAGGTATCAATCCCCCTTGTCAGGGGTTATCGCCTGTTCCGA
>JAZUPA010000158.1:0-8235 GCA_045604945.1 Acutalibacteraceae bacterium | reverse complement strand
CTGCCTCCAAACGAAGACAGGTCGCAAATTATCCTAATTGTCAAGCGAAAACAAAATCGCTTGGCTATGATAAACGCATCACCTCGGCAGGCGGCATTACGCCGTTAGGACACACCATATCGGTGCTTTATCGTGTCACCTGCTGTCTTCGGACAGCGTTAGTATATTATCACAGCAGTATAGTTTTGTCAAGAATTATTTCGATTATTTTCAGACTTAATATGGCATTTCATAATCGGACTCATCTTCCCACGGTCCCAAACCTTCAGAAGGGCCGACATAAAGAACTCTGCCGTCGAGGATTATCAGCGAGAGCTGGTGCTCGGGCTCCCACACACAGTCACACTCCATAATATAGCCTGTTCCTTCTCCTTCGGGTTCAAAAACATACAGATGCGGCCTTGATATATATTTAAGTATCTCTCTTCCCTCAACATTTTCAGGTATGATATTATTTATTTCATCTTCAATATCCCCGTAAATATCAGAAAAATCGCCCCATTGCTCCAGCATGTAGCGATAATATGCGATAGATCTTTCGCAGAATTTATCTATCATTTCATCACTGAGGCTGATGAACTTCTCTGCACACTTTTCTGCATAGGCAAAATCGGCAGAGTTCTCTATCCAAACATCTATTTCCCTGTCAAAAAGAGGTGCAAATAATTTTCCGAGAAAAAACGAATCATTATTTTTAACGATATTCTTAATAAGCGCCATATAATCATCCCTTTCTGTCGTCAATATATTTATAAACTTCACCAGGTTATAAATCAAGCATTTTTTGCCAACTCACTACAAACCATGCTGTTTTGTATATTTTCTTGCAAACAAGATTATGATATTGTAGAATTGAAAAAAGTAAGTATTGGAGGAAAAATAATGAGCAGCATAAAATCAAAGATAAATATTGAACGGCTCAGCCGCTCAAAATGGATATATGTACTGGCATCGGTGGTTTTTATTCTCATCGGTCTTATGCTTATATTCGACCCGTCCGGCACGGGCAATCTGCTGTCCTTTATCTTCGGCGGTGCGCTTTTAGCCTACGGTGCATTCAGGATTATTTCCTATTTCAACAAGAACAAGGGCGAAAAGAACGTAACTGCCGATATTATAATCGGTGTGCTTTTTGCAATCGGCGGACTGACAATTATTATCATGCACGACTCCATTCTGACGTTTATCGCTTTTGTCATAGGCATATTCCTTATCGTTGACGGACTTTTAAAGCTTCAGACCGCAATCAATGCAAAACGCGCCGCAATCCCTTCGTGGTGGCTTGTAATGGTGATCTCCATTATATGTATCGTACTTGGCGCATGTCTTGTGTTTGTTCGCTCTATACAGGGCAACGCACTCTGGCTGGCTTTGGGCGTGGCGCTTCTCTTTGAAGGTATTCAGAATCTTATTTCCGCAATCTACTCGCACATTATCGTTAAAAAAGCTCCAAAAGATACAATCAACATCAACGACCACGCGCCTATTGAGACAAAGATGCTCAATGATTGATAAAATCAACACCTCCGCCCCTGAGGGCGGAGGTTTTGTATATTATCTTATTCTTTGACTATTGCAATGCCGAGCTCTGCAAGCTGTGCTTCGTCAACCTCGCCGGGAGCCTGAGTCATAGGCTCGGATGCATCTTTGACTTTCGGGAATGCCACGACATCGCGCAGGGATGTAGCGCCGGTCATGAGCATGCACAATCTGTCAATACCGATAGCCATACCGCCGTGAGGAGGTGCACCATACTTGAAGGCTTCGATAAGGAAGCCAAACTTGCGCTCTACGCTCTCATCATCCATGCCGAGCGCCTCAAACATCTTAGCCTGAAGCTCAGGGTCGGTTATACGGATAGAACCGCTGGAAAGCTCGATGCCGTTGAGAACAAGGTCATATGCCTTTGCACGTACCTTGCCGGGGTCAGTAAAGAGATAAGGAATACATTCATCAAGAGGAGAGGTAAAGGGATGATGCATAGCATCCCAGCCGCCTGTCTCATCGTTGTACTCAAAGAAGGGGAACTCAACAATCCACAGGAAGTTATCCTTCTCATAAGGAATGATATTGAGCTTCTTTCCAACCTCAAGTCGGAGAGAGCCGAGGGTGGGAAGAACGATTCTGTCCTTGTCTGCTACAAAGAATGCAACGTCGCCCTTTTCCATGCCGAGCTTTGCAATGATCTCATCAAGCTTGCCCTCGGGCAGGAACTTGGCAAAGGAGCAGTTGGGAGCTTCGTCAGCCCAGCGGATATAAGCAAGGCCCTTTGCCCCGATGCCCTTTACATATTCGACCGTACGGTCAATTTCTTTTCTTGTGTATGTGTCGGATGCGCTCTTTGCAACGATAGCGCGTACAGAGCCGCCGTTTTCGATTGCGCTCTTGAATACTACAAAATCAACATCAGAAACAACATCTGTAAGATTCTCTATCTCCATGCCAAAACGGGTGTCAGGCTTGTCCGAACCGAAACGTTCCATTGCCTCAGCGTAGGTCAGGCGGATAAAGGGAGTCTTTATATTCTTGCCGAGAACCTTCTTATAAATGTGCTTGATGTAACCCTCGCCGATTTTGAGAACATCGTCAACCTCAACAAAGCTCATCTCAAGGTCAAGCTGAGTAAATTCCGGCTGTCTGTCAGCACGGAGGTCCTCATCGCGGAAGCATCTTGCAAGCTGGAAATATCTGTCCATACCTGCAACCATGAGCAGCTGCTTGTACATCTGGGGAGACTGGGGAAGTGCATAGAAGCTGCCCTTATGCACACGGCTGGGGACAATATAGTCGCGGGCGCCCTCGGGAGTGGACTTTATCATCATGGGAGTCTCTATCTCAAGGAAGCCGTTCTTTGACATATAGGAACGGGTCTCCTGCATGAGCTTGTGGCGCATGATAATATTGTCGCGAAGCTCAGGTCTGCGAAGGTCGAGGTATCTGTTCTTGAGTCTGATCTCCTCGGCGGTCTTGCAGCCGTCAACGATCTCAAAGGGAGGTGTCTGAGCCTTGTTGAGAATGCGAAGCTCAGTTACGAAAATCTCGATGTCGCCCGTTGGGATCTCAGGGTTCTTGCTGGAACGCTCACGAACCTCACCCACTGCAGCAAGAACATACTCGCTGCGGCAGGAGCCTGCCTTTTCAAAAACCTCTCTGTCGGTGTTTTCATCAAAAACAAGCTGTACAACGCCTGTTCTGTCGCGCAGGTCGATGAATATGAGAGAGCCCTTATCGCGCTGCTTCTGCACCCAGCCGTAGCAGGTGACAGTTGTTCCTATATCTGCGCTGCGGTACTCGCCGCAGTATTTTGTTCTTTTAAGTCCGCTGATTGTTTCTGCCATTTTATTTTAGCTCCTTTACTGTAATTGACCAATGTCCCAACGGGACATTGCAGGGAGTATGAATGGTTGAGGAGTTCCTCCTCAAACTCCCGACAAGAGAGCTTTGCCCTCTTATCTCCCAAAAACCTTTTTAAAAAGGTTTTATATAAAACTCATCTGTTTATTTTTTCTCCCGCTCCAAACGGGTTGGTATCAATATCGCGCGTCATACCGCACAGCTCCTTGTTTTTTCACTACTAAAAGGATAGTATTTCAGCACCGAAAAGTCAATAAAAAACCGCGGTATTTTAACCGCGGTTTTAAAATTTCACGCAGGCTTAATAGCTGCTTGACTTTGCAACGCTGCGCCAGTCAAGGTCGCCGCGCTCAAGTCCGTGAATGAGAACCTCGCCCGTTGCAATATTGGTTGCAACAGGAATGTTATGCATATCACAAAGGCGGATCATATCCATATCATTGGGTTCGTGAGGCTTTGCGGTAAGGGGATCACGGAAAAAGAGAAGAAGGTCGATCTCATCGCAGCCGATTCTTGCTGCAATCTGCTGTCCGCCGCCTGCGGAGCCTGTGAGGAACTTCTGAATCTCAAGTCCGGTAGCCTCCTGAACCAGCTTGCCTGTGGTGCCAGTGGCGCAGAGACGGTGACGGCTCAGGATTCCGCAGTATGCGATGCAGAACTGAACCATGAGTTCTTTCTTTGCATCGTGGGCTATAATAGCTATGTTCATGTATTTACCTCCCAGATAGAAGTAGTTTTATTTAAAGTTTCGGGATCTCTTCTTTTTTTCCCTCGATCCGTCGGGCGATTCTGCAGACTGCTTCGTATGCATCACCGCTGTCTGCAGGGGTTCCTTCTGTGATTGACCGAGCAAAAGCCCTGTCCTTCGGTATAACCCCCAGCAGCCGTGCTTTTGCTGTGTCTATACAGACATCGAGGTTTGGAATCTCCATATCGTCACTGTCGAGCAGTGTAACTGCAAGCCTTGTTTCAACACCCAGCTTCTGCAGCCTTCTGCGGATATCATAGGTACATCTCAGCTCGCGCGCTGATGCCCTGCTGCACAGCACCGCCATATCGGCACAGGAAAAAAGTGCATCTGCGCTTCTGCTCTCTGCCCTTGGCATGTCGATTATCATATAATCATACTTTTCAAGGGTGGAAAGTATCGGTTCAAGAGCTTCAACCGGCGCTTCATCGGCATTTTTAGCCGCTGCCAGAAACACTGTGTTTTCAAAAGGCGCGCACACGGCATCGGAAAGCTCACAGCGCTCCTGAAGCACATCGCCAATATTGAAAACCGCGGTTTCTCTGGCTCCTATCATGGAATCCAAAGTGCCTGCGCCGCTCTTTGCATCAACCAGCGCAACGCTACGCCCCATTGAAGAGAGAGCCTGCGTCAGCGACACTGCAAATGACGAGCAGCCCTGACCGCCGCAGCCTGCAGCAATGCATATTACAACGCTCAAGGACGCCACCTCGCTATGCACAGATTCTTCACTACAATATATCTTATCACATTTCTTTACAAATGTCAAAGATATTTTTACTGAAATTCTACTAATTTATACAATAATCAGCGTTTATGTCTCCTGTAAAAGTCCGCTTTTTCTGTGAGTACCCGCTCTGACTGCTCGGGACGGTCATTGTCAAGATGAAAGCAATGCCACAGGTCTTCCGTGTCGGGAAAATGCAGAAGCTCGTTGTCAACGCCCTTCTTATCAAGGGCTTCCTTCATCCTGATTGTATGGCTGCAGAGACCGTCTCTTGCAACACACATAAGGAATGACGGCGGAAAATCCTCCGTTACATGGTCAAGCACCAGAACATCAGAATAATAAACACTTTTCTTCGGGTTTCCCTTGCCCAGAAAAGCACCCAGCACCTGCTTGTTTGACCACAGCTCTGTGCCTTTTTTGCTGAGCATGTCATTAAAATCAAAGGCGCCGCAGCACAGTCCCATTGCGCGAATCTCAAAGGGGGATGTGAAGCCGTATTTCTTTCCGAGCTCGGGATTCGTCATAACACAGGCTGCAAGAGCTGCAAGCTGTGCGCCTGCTGAATCGCCCTCGATAAATATGTTATCTGTATCTATTCTGTATTTTTCCGCATTCTCAAAGGTCCATCTGAACACTGCGAAAATATCCTCAAGCTGTGCAGGATGAGGATTTTTCGGTGCAAGGCGGTAGTTTGGATTTACCACTACAAAGCCCTGGGTTGCAAGGCGTGAGCCGTGGAAAGCATACTCGTTGACCTTTTCTCCGTAAATCCATCCGCCGCCATGTATATTTATAATGGTCGGCATTCTGCCCTCTCCCTCGGGCATATACACATCAAGAAGATGGTATTTGTCGCCATCTCCGACATAGTCAATATCTGCAATCTTTTCTATTCCGTCATGCACAGGACGCCAGCCGAATTTTTCGGTGTTCATTTTATAAACATTGTCCCAGTAACGCTTTATAAGAAAATTCATGTTATACCTCCGTAAATCGCAGTATATCAAGGGGATGCTCAGCGATAAAATCTGCACCTGCTTCGGTCAGCTCTTCTCTGTCTCCAAAGCCCCAGAGTGCGCCAATGCCACGCACTCCTGCCTGCACTGCGCCCTCCATATCAAATTTTCTGTCGCCTATCATGTATATTTCTGCGTCCTCTGCCGTCTCGAGCATTTCCTTCGCCCTTGCGATGAGCTTCGCCTTGCCCGGGTCGTTTTCGTCCTTCAAAGGAGCGCTGATGCAGGTGAAATACCCGTCAAGGTCATGGTGAGCTATAACCTTCGGCGCGTACATTGCAGGCTTCGAAGTAACCAGCGCGCAGACAACTCCGCTGTCGGTCAGCTTCTGAAGAGTATCTCTTATGCCGTCGTAAACCGTACACTCCATGTATCCCTTTACCGAATACTCAGCGCGGTAGGCTTTTATTGCTTCCACGGTATCTTCCTCAGACAGCCCGAAACCAACGGAAAAGCTGTATGAAAGGGGCGGACCGATAATAAAACGCAGCTTTTCATCCTCAGGCTCAGATAGCCCGAACATATCGAGGGCGATTCTGAAACAGCGCATTATTCCCGGCGCAGAATCGGTGAGGGTTCCGTCAAGGTCAAAAAAACAGTATTTTTTGCTCATAGTATCGCCGCCTTTCTTTTGTGGTAGTATAGCATTTGGCTCATGCTTTTTCAACAAGAAAAATTCTATTCAGAAAATTCCGCTCTGAATGCGTCTCTTAAAGAAAATGAATGCAGTGAAAGCGAAATCATATATACAGGAATAAAAGAAAACCCTGAAATCACCAATCCATGTCCAATAATCTCCGGAATATCCCAAGGCCATATGCTATTACCACAATATCCTATATACTGAAGCCAAAGAAAAAGTGTTATTAATAGAAATAATAATCCCAGTATAATTCCGACAGAGCCAAAAAAGCTAAGGATTCTCGCAGTCTGCCCATATATCAGTCTTTTGCAGTTTATCAAACTCCACACTTCAAACGCTTTCCATAGACATATCATCAGTAAAAAAAGCGTAAAAACAAAAAATAAGAGCATCAGTTCGAAAAACTCCACACTCAGCCAAATTGTAAACCACATCACTCCGATGAGTTCAAGTACGCTTGCACATATGCGCATTATCAGACCGGTTTTACTGCCTTTGTAACAGCAATAAATATGTGCCGCTTGATCAAGACAAACACCCGCAAAAAAGGCTGTAACCGCTCCCCAAAATGGAATCTCAAATAAAAGCCCGTCCTCAAGCCATATGACAAAAACCCAAATTGCAAGTAGCGTTACTGGTATAAGTGATACTGCTGTTATCCATGCCTTTTTGCTCTGCAGCTGCTTTCTTATAGCTTCAGAAATGTTATCCATGATATACGCTCCTTTCATTTTTTATTATTTTAAGATATATCTGTTAATCAGATTAAATCTGTATGTAAACTTTTTACAAATCATATTTGTTTTTTATATTTATCGTTATTTCATTTCCTAAGCCCATCACGCCCTACGAGAAATATCTTTTGCAATATAACGGGACGCCGAGGACGTCGTCCCCTACAAAATAATTTTTAAAACAATCCCACATACGCAAAAATCCCCCGAGGGCGAGAACCTCGGGGGATTTCATCAAAGCGGGTAAATATTAAGAATATGAATTGCTAAATATTGAAACGCTTGGATTTTGCCTTACAAAGCTTAAAGATTAAGCAAGCTCTGCGAAGTACTTGATGGTGCGGACCATCTGGCTGGTGTAGGAGTTCTCGTTGTCGTACCATGCAACAACCTGTACCTGATAGGTCTCTTCGTCGATCTTTGCAACCATGGTCTGGGTAGCATCGAAGATGGAACCGTAGGTGGAGCCGATGATGTCGGAGGAAACGATCTCGTCGGTGTTGTAACCGAAGGAATCGGAAGCCTGAGCCTTCATAGCAGCGTTGATGCCTTCCTTGGTAACGTCAGCACCCTTGACAACAGCTACAAGGATGGTGGTGGAACCGGTGGGAGTGGGAACTCTCTGAGCAGAGCCGATGAGCTTGCCGTTGAGCTCGGGGATTACGAGGCCGATTGCCTTAGCAGCACCGGTGGAGTTGGGAACGATGTTGCAAGCGCCTGCAAAGTCGGATCGTAGCCATGTCGTTCTGTGAGCCAAGGAGTTGATTTATGACATTGTCTTCCTAAGACCGCTTGGCCTCCGACTTGTTGTAACCGAAGGAATCGGAAGCCTGAGCCTTCATAGCTGCGTTGATGCCTTCCTTGGTAACGTCAGCACCCTTGACAACTGCTACGAGGATGGTGGTAGAACCTGTGGGAGTGGGAACTCTCTGAGCAGAGCCGATGAGCTTGCCGTTGAGCTCGGGGATTACGAGGCCGATTGCCTTAGCAGCACCGGTGGAGTTGGGAAC
>JAZUPA010000157.1:0-3066 GCA_045604945.1 Acutalibacteraceae bacterium | reverse complement strand
CCCTGGCTTCTGCTGTCAGCTCCGTTGATGACAGTAACAGGAATACTCCTCTTTACTGTTCCCAATGCAAGCGAAACCGTACAGGCTATATGGGTAATGGTATCATATAACCTCTTCTATTCCTTTGCTTACACTATCTTCAACATGAGCCACAATCTTATGGTTCCTCTTTCCACCAGAGACACCACTGAACGCGGCAGTCTTTCTGTATTCAATCAGATTTCCACCATTATGATGACAGGTATCATCGTCGCGCTTATTTTCCCCATGGTCGTAATGCCCATGCTGGGAATCGACAAGAGCAAGTGGATATTCGTTATGAGTATCCTTTCTGTAATCGCTCTGCCTTTAACACTTCTTGAATACTTCTTCACCAAGGAACGCGTCACACTCGAAAACGCTGAAAAGGAACAGCCTGCAGTTTCCTTCGGAAAGCAGCTCAAAGCAATCTTTACCGATAAATACATGATTGTCATTTTCCTGTATTTCCTTATCTACACTATGGGCAGCTGCATCAAGAACCTGAGCCTTGTATACTTCTGCAACTATGTTCTCGGAACATACAACGACGGTATTACTCAGACTCTTGTTTCTGCTCTCGGCGGTATTCCTATGGGCATTGGTATATTTGCTGTATGGCCTCTGGCAAAGAAGTTTGGTAAGCGCAACATCACTCTTATCGGCTTTATCATCTATGCCATCGGCAGTGCTGTCTGCTGGCTCTTCCCCACCAATATGATTGTTGTTCTCGCAGGACAGTTCATCAAGAACATCGGCGGTCTTCCCTGCTCTTATGTTTTTATGGCTTTGTTTGCTGACGTTCTCGACCATATCGAATGGAAAACAGGTTTCAGGTGCGACGGTGTCTCCATGTCTGTTTACAATATCATCGCCGTTGCCATGGTCGGTATCTGCACAGGCATCTTCAACGGTCTTCTTGCAAACGCAGGATATGTACAGCCCTACATGGACGAAGCAGGCAACCTGATTGCCGTACAATCTGAAAATGTAAAGAACGTTATTACCTTCGGATTTGTAGGTCTTGAGACTATCACAGGTCTTGTTCTTGCAGGATTGCTTATCTTCCTCAGTGTTGAAAAGGTAATTCACAAGGAGCAGGCTGAAATCAAGGCACGTCAGGAGAACAACTGATGAAAAAACAAGTATTCAATCCATACCTGCCACTCGACACATATATCCCCGATGGGGAGCCGCATGTGTTCGGTGACCGTGTTTACATATACGGCAGTCATGACGCTGAAGGCGGTGATTGCTTCTGCCTGCTTGACTACGAATGCTGGTCGGCACCAATAGATGACTTATCTGACTGGCGGTGTGAGGGTACGATTTACCGAGCAGAGCAGTGTCGCCACTACTCCAAGGAAAGACAGGATATGTACGCTCCCGATGTATGTCAGGGTCCTGATGGCAAATATTACCTCTATTACGATTTGTCCGGACGTGGCGACCACGGCTTTGACGGTCCTATAAGTGTTGCAGTATGTGATACTCCCGCAGGTAAATACGAATATTACGGTGATGTGCATTACCCCGACGGCAGACCGCTCCAAAGGTTTATCCCCTTTGACCCTGCAGTTCTTAACGACAATGGACGAATATTTCTTACATACGGCTGGGGGTTAGGCATGGATACTCACGCATTTCCATTCAATATTTCCATGCCCCTTGTTATGAGTAAAATCTTCAACAAGTCTGTACGCGAAATCAAAAGCGAAGAACCATTGAGTATTCTCGGAGCAAATATCGTTGAGCTTGAAAACGATATGCTCACGGTAAAAGGTGAGCCAAAGCGCATACTTCCTGCACTGAACAATGCCTCCAAAGGCAGCGAACTGAGAAAACACAGTTTCTTTGAAGCCTGCTCTCTTCGAAAATTTGACGACATCTATTACTTTATTTATTCATCTCATGTCAATCACGAACTTTGCTACGCAACCAGCAGATACCCCGACCGTGACTTTGAATATAGAGGTGTAATAGTATCAAACGGCGATGTCGGCATTGACGGCAGAAAAGCAAAAGACCGCCTTATGGCAACCGGCACCAACCACGGAAGTATTGAATGTATCAACGGGCAATATTACATTTTCTATCATCGACTGACTCACAATACTGCGTTCTCAAGGCAAGGCTGTGCTGAGCCGATTATTATCAGCGAAAACGGTGAAATAAAGCAGGTCGAAATGACAAGCTGCGGACTTAACGGCAAACCGCTTGACGCTTTCGGCACCTATCCTGCGGCAATATGCTGTAATCTTACAAACGGTAAAATGCCTCACCTGCGCAATGTCGGCATTAACAAATACGCACCAAATATCAATCACGATAGCAACGACCGTTTTATAAAAGATATAACTAACGAAACGCTTATCGGATACAAGCATTTCAGCTTCGGTGGAAAAATCTCTGTTTCTGTAACAACTCGAGGATACGGCGGAACTCTTGCGGTAGGTACGTCACCGTATGAAAAGCTTGCAGAAATCAGGATTCGTAAATCCAACTCCTGGATTCAAAGCAATGAGGTTACATTCACTGCAGAAGGAAATCTTCCTTTGTATTTCGTTTATCACGGCAAGGGCAGGTTGGATTTACTGCAGTTCACACTAACACCACAGCAGTAAAAGGCGGATAATCATATGAAAGCTATACGATTAAGAACTGAATATCTAAAAAATCCTGTCGGCATTGACATTACAAAGCCCACGTTATTCTGGAATTGTAATGGTGATTCTGTCCAGACCGCCTATCGCATAGTTGCCAGAGACAACAACGAAGTTCTGTGGGACTCGGGCAAAGTTGACAGCTGCTCCATGCGTGCGCAGTGGAATGGCGCAGAGCTTGGCAGCCGAAGACATATTACATGGCAGGTTCGGCTCTGGAACGAAAACGGTGAAGCAGGTGAGTTAAGTGAGGAAGCCCACTTTGAACTCGGTCTGCTTAAACCCTCAGACTGGAAAGCCCATTGGATTTGCGGGAAATATAAGGTCAATAAAAGAAAACGCTACCCTGTTGACTGCTTCAGAAAGCTTTTCTCAGTAGAAGACT
>JAZUPA010000156.1:0-21828 GCA_045604945.1 Acutalibacteraceae bacterium | reverse complement strand
CATCTCGATGATGGAAACGTCGAAGGTACCGCCGCCGAGGTCGTAGACCATGACGGTCTGCTCGTTTTCCTTGTCGATAGCGTAGGAAAGTGCAGCAGCGGTGGGTTCGTTGATTATTCTCTTAACATCGAGACCTGCGATCTTACCTGCATCCTTGGTTGCCTGACGCTGGGAGTCGGTGAAGTATGCGGGAACGGTGATAACAGCAGCGGAAACGGTCTCGCCGAGGTATGCCTCTGCGTCCTTCTTCAGCTTCTGGAGGATCATTGCGGAAATTTCCTGAGGAGTGTACTCCTTATTGTCGATGCGTACCTTCTTGTCGGTACCCATGTCTCTCTTGATGGAAGAGATGGTTCTGTCGGGGTTGGTGATAGCCTGACGCTTTGCAACTGCGCCGACCATTCTCTCGCCGTCTCTTGCGAATGCTACGACGGAGGGGGTGGTTCTGGTGCCTTCGCTGTTGGTGATAACTACGGGCTCGCCGCCTTCTACAACAGCTACGCAGGAGTTGGTGGTACCAAGGTCAATACCGATAATTTTGCTCATTTGTTTTTGTCTCCTTTATATAATAGATTGATTGGTTTTGTGTTTTGGTTACGGGCGAACACAGTTCGCCCCTACGATTGTTTTTTACAACGGGAGCGTCGATGAGTTCGGCAAGCCGAACTCGGCGCCGTCCCCTACGATTATATTCAGGTTAAAGCTATGCTTTAACCTGAACCATTGCGGCTCTGATGAGCTTCTGACCGATTGCATAGCCCTTCTGGAGAACCATGCAGATCTGACCGGACTCAACATCGCCCTCTTCGCTCATGCCGATGCAGTCGTGGATATTTGCGTCAAAGACATCGCCAACTGCGCCGAAGGATGTGACGCCCAGCTTCCCGAAGCAGTCGCCTGCGCCGCCGAGGATCATTTCGAAGCCCTTTCTCATGTCCTCAACAGATGCATTTTCAGCTGCGAGAGCACGCTCGATATTGTCGATGATGGGGAGAAGCACCTTTACGCTGCCTGCGGTGACATCAACATAAAGTGCATCCTTTTCTCTGGCAGTTCTCTTGCGGTAGTTTTCGTACTCTGCAACAACGCGCAGATATTTGTCCTTGAGCTCGATGAGCTCCTGTTCTGCTTCGGAAAGCTCCACAGAGCCCTCCTCTGCTGTTTCTTCTGCTGTTTCATCGATTTCTTCCTCGATGAAATCGGTCTGATTTTCCGCCATTGTTATGCTCCTTTCATATATATTGAATCTGGGATGATTTTATCAATTTATGCAAAGCGCTTCGCGCATTACACGTCCGACTATGCCTGCGAAGTATTCCACATGGGGAATCAGGCTTGCGTAGTTCATTCTGGTGGGACCTATAACACCGGTCCAGCCTGCGGCGCCTGCGCCGGAATAGTAGCGGGAGGCGATGATGCTTATCTGGGAAAGGGCAGGCTTTTTTGTCTCCCTGCCGATGAGTACTCTTGTGGTGGCAGGACCTGTGGAGGTCAGCAGGGAAATCAGCTCGTCGCTGTTTTTAAGGAAGGCAAGAACCTCCTTTGCCTCGTCAAAGGGCAGGTCATCGCGGTCGATGAGGTTTGTAAGCCCTGCTATTGTGAGGTTTACCCTCTGAGCCTCCTGAGCGATGTCGGTAACTGCTTCATATACGGGGGTCAGGGCTTCCCCTGCCTCCCCTGCCTCGGCGCTGATGCGGTTCATGTAATCCGCTGTCAGCTCGGAGAGCTTCATGCCAAGCAGGTGCTTCTGCATCAGGTGCCGTATCAGTGCGACCGCCACGCTGTCCACATCGAAGGAAAGACGGCAGATGCGGCTTTTCATCACTGAGGGGGTTATCATCATTATAAGAACTATGGAATGTCTGCCTGTTGCCATGACCTCGACCCCTGCAACGCAGGCGCTGCTGTCGGCAGGTGAGGTTATGATTGCCGCCATCCCCGTCTGCTCGGCGAGCATTGAGGCGGTGGACTGGATAAAGCCTTCGGGATTGCAGCCGCTGGCAGCCAGCGCGCGGATTATCTGCTGCTGGGCTTCCTCTGCAAGATTGCGTTTCCACATAAGCTGGTCAACATACAGTCTGTAGCCGCGCTGTGAGGGAATTCGCCCTGCGGAGGTGTGGGGCTGCTCAAGGTAGCCGCTGCTTGTCAGGTCTGCCATATCGTTGCGGATGGTTGCGCTGGAGACCTCTATGGGAAGCATCTGTGCCAGAGTCTTTGAGCCGATGGGCTCGCCGGTCACTACATAAGAATCTACGATAGCTTCAAGAATTTTATACTTTCTCTGCCCCTGTTTCACTGATACCACCTTCTTTTTATCGGGGAAACCGATATTCACAGGGTTAGCAGTCGAAATTGTCGATTGCCAGAATTAGCACTCTTAGCTTTCGAGTGCTAATTTCATTATTAGATTACCATTTTTTGTTTCGGTTGTCAATATGCTGACTGTAAATAATTCGTGAATCACTGAAACATCACGGTTTGGGGCTTTGGATTCGGGAGGGGTGCGGACTGAGGGAGAGTAAAATATTTCTGAATTTGCAGATATGCGAAGCTTTTCGGATTATCTCTCCCTCCGTCAAAAATCAAGGATTTTTGCCACCTCCCTCGTCAGAGGGAGGCAGATGCCTATGTCAGGATTCAATTGCTGCGACATAGTGCGGTGGGGTGCAGAGCTGCCGCAATGGGTATCTGACAGAAAAGAAAAGTCCGATGCATTGAGCTTTCGCTCAGTACATCGGACCTGTTTGCTTTTCTCAGCCGCGGATGGCTTTCTGGACGGTTTTGACCGATTCGGTGGTGGTCAGGACTATCACCTTATCCCCTGAAAGTATCTGTGTGCCGCCTCGGGGGATTATGGTCTCCCTGCCCCGGACGACAGACACGATAAGAGCTGAGCGGGGCAGCTCGATATTGACTATCGCCTTGCCGCAGATGGGGGATTTTTCGCTGATGACGTACTCATAGATTCCTGCGTCGCCGCCGCTGATGGTAGCGACAAGATAGGAGCCTGCGGAATCGGCTTCCTGCTCGATGACCCTTGTGATTATTTCGGAATCGCAAAGGACATAATCGATGCCCAGCCTTTTGAGCACCTCCACATTGTTGGGGTTGCTTGTGCGGGCTATGGTCTTGGCAACGCCGAAGGTGCGCTTCGCCAGCTGACAGGCGATAAGGTTATCTTCATCCCGTCCTGTAACGGAAATGAACACATCCGCATTCTCTGCATGGGCGTGCTGCAGGCTCTCAGGCTCCGTTGCATCCCCAAGAATGACGGGGTGGTCAAGCTGGGTGCTGATGGAGGAGGCGCGCTCCATTGAAAGCTCTATAAGGCTGACATCATGACCTCTGCCCAGCATGGTTTTTGCAAGATAGTAGCCAAGGTCGCCTCCGCCTGCTATGATTATCTTCATTCTTCTGTCGCCTCCGCAATTTTTGTACGGCTAATTATACACCCCCGAAGGGCTGATAGTCAATCGGGGGTGCAACAAGTACTGAATCTGATTTTGATCGGTGAAATGAGCAGTTTAATTATTACTGCAATACTCCATTTTTTTGTTAGTCATTTCAAGATACGAAAGGCTTTGCTCTGATATCGGACCGAACTGTTCAATAGCATAAAACTGATTTATCAGCCAGTTGTTTACTGCAACATAAAATGTACTTGTAATGCCAATGCTGATCGAACAGTAATATTCAACTATGGATGAAAGGACAGTGAAATAGCCCATTATCATCTGGACTAATGGATGAAGACTGGGGTCATCAGAAAGATCGCGACACTTGCGCAGCAAAACAAATGAATCTAAAGCAGTGTTTGCATATTTGGAAAAGGCGGCTGATTTACGGGCTGACATTTCATTTGAAAAATCAAGCCCCATCTTCTCTGCTGTAAGAATTATAGCTGAGGAATCTGCCTTGGCGCGGTAAAGCGAAGATGCAGTAATATCAGTCAGGTTTTTATCTAAGAGAAAAAGAGATGCACACAGGTATGTCATAAACTTCAGAATATCCGAATCGAGCGTGGTATCAACAGTTTCACTGTTGAGCCCATAACGGGTCAATACAGAATTATTGATTAAAACAAGGGCGTCGTGAATGTCTTTTCTCGAATCTGCCAGGGACTTTAATTGTTTGGCATGAAGAGCCCAACGCTGTGCGTCGGTCAAAGGGTTATCTATGGTATCCTTCAGACCGGTAAGGCATTCAAGAATATCAGTTATCTGCTCTTCGCCTGCACCAACATCTTTATATGACTGAGCTGCAGCCTGAGCAGTATCTGCGTTTGCGTTGAACAGTTCAGATGTAATCTGATGAATTCTTGCTCTTTTTTCTGCATCTGATTCAGCTTTCCTGGAGTTAGCGGAATTTGAACCGTTTCCCCTTTTAAAAATGCTCATTTACGTCATCCCTTCATATGGAAAAATCTTGATTTTACGGAAGATATATTGCATAACTCAATATACCATTTTTACGAAGGATTGTCAATTGCCGACAAGGGAGAAAGCCCTGACGGGAGCGGCGGAAAACTCTAATGCAGGCAGATTTTCATCGGTTCTGCAATAAAGCCAACTTGACTCTTGTTTACGGCAATACCGCGTGGTATAATTTTATATTATAATGTTTTTATCTCTTTGCGGTTTATATAAAAATCGGGAAAGGAAGTGAGGGGCATGGAGCAGGAGAGCTATCGCAGCGACAGCCGTGCCAAGAGGGTCATGATACCCTTTGCATTTCTTCTGCCTGCGGCAGTGCTTATCGTTGTTTGTCTTATCGGAGGAGTGAGCCCCTTCGGCAACGCGACCCTTATAACGTGGCACAATTCGGAATTTATCGAAAATCTTGAACGCTTCCGCCGTAGCATCACAGAGGGCGAAAGCCTGTTTTTCAGCTTTGCTGAGGGTCTGGGCGAGGGTACATGGAGCAGATATGCAGGTTCCTTCTTCTCTCCCCTCTATCTCATAGCACTGCTGTTTCCTTCTTCGGGAATGGCAGAGGCTTTTCTGCTGATAACCATTGTGCGGATGGGTCTTGCGGGGCTGAGCGCCTATCTGCTGACCTCATCCCTCAACGACCGCGCAGAGCTCTGTCTGGGCTTTTCTGTTGCATACGGCGGCTGCGTGTGCTTCCTTATTTCCGTCTTCTCTCCCCTCAGTGCCTCCGCTGCGGTGCTGCTGCCGGCGGTGGGCGCGGCGGTCATATCGCTGCTGAGAGAAGGCAGAGTAGTATATCTGGCAATAACCCTCAGCGCATTTTTCCTCTTCGCCTGGCAGCTCTGGCCTGCGGCTCTGTTCTTTACTGCGGCGATGTTCGTATGGGGAACAAACGCGGTGGAGGAAAAGAGCGCACTTAAAACTGCGGCATTCCGCTGTGCGGCGGTATTTGTACTCGCCTTCGGAGCAGGGGCGGTGTTTGCGATCCCCTCGATGATAGAAAATGCGGAGGGGGCATCTGCGGTGCGCTCCATGTCCGACGCGGTGGGAGTTTCCTTCCCCGAGCTTCTGTCGGGTCTCTTTATGGGCAATGAAGCAAAGGCAGGGGGCAATGCGATGCTTTACTGCTCAGCCTGTACCCTTGTAATGCTTCCTGTTTATTTCTTCAACAGCAGACTGCCAAAGGGCGAGCGGGTAATGGCTGCAGGTATTCTGCTGCTTCTGCTTCTGGTGCAGATCATCGCTCCTCTGAGCGTTATATTCACAGGCTTTACCGCTGCCGCCGAATGTGAAAGCGGAGTTTCCTTTGTATTCTGCACCTGCGCGGTTGCCTTTGCAGCCCGCGGACTTTCCGTGCCTGCGGGCATAACCGTCGGCAAGGCGGTGGGCAGCTGGGCTGCGGTGGGCGGTCTTTACGGACTGTCGCTGCTGCTGGGCGGAAACAATGCAGGTTTCCTTATCATGATTGTATCCGCAGGCTTTATAACCCTGTATGCGGCAATCGTTCTTGTGGTCATGAGCGACCGCAGACCCCCTGCAATCTTCGGCGTAGTTATCATGCTCTGCATATTCGCCGAGGCGATAACAGCAGGAGCTGACTGCATGATAAGTGCGAAGGAGGACTCTCTGCCTGTTAAGAATGAGAGCATTGCCGAGGCTGCGGCGGTGGAGGATACGGTTGATTCGCTGCTTGTGGGCTGGGAGAAAACAGGCGGACGCTCAGGCGTTTCGCGAGTACGCGGCAGGTGCGATGTTCTGGACTCCTCCGACCTTATTTCCCGCAGCAGTGTTGAGGGGGAAGAAGATGTAAAGCTCCTTTCAGCCCTTGGAATCAGGGGCGAAAACGGCTGGACAGGTGTTACCGATGCCCTTTTCGGCGTCAGGTATCTCATCTCTGACGAAAATGACAAAACCTACACCGCTCTCTCCGTTGGCGAGGGCATAGGTCTTTACGAAAACAAGAATGCGCTGTCTGTGGGCTATGCCGCCTCGGATATTACCCTTGGAGTTGACCCCTCCATGTCCTCAAATCCCTTTACTGCCCAGGAGCTTATGCTTTCGGCGGTGCTGGGAGAGCAGCGGACGGTATTTTCTGCAGCGCAGATAAATGAAATGAGCTATGACGGGGCTGCCTGCAACGATTTTGGCGGCAGCAAGCTCATAACCCGCTACGAGGAGGACGCAGAGCTTTCATACACCGTTACAGCCCTGTGCGAGGGCGAGCTTTATATGTGGATTTCCTCCACACTGCCCGGGGATGCAAAGCTCCTGATAAACGGCATCGAGCAGGAAGGCTCCGACCTTGACGCAATAGTGAGCCTCGGCAGATACAATGCCCTTGAGAGCGTTACTGTCGAAATGGAGCTTGCCGAGGTAAACACCACCATAAACGTAGTATATTTCACCACCCTTGACAGCGAAGCGCTTGCCTCTGCGCTGAGCATAATCAGCTCAAGACAGCTGACCTTTGTAAAGGCGGAGGGCAACACCGTAAAGGCAGTGGCGGAGACCTCCGGCGGCGAGGTGATTCTGACCACTATCCCCTACAGTAAAAACTGGCGTGCAGTGGTTGACGGCAGACAGGCGGAGACCGCAAAATGCATGAACGGTCTGCTGGCGGTAAAAACAGAAGGCGGACAGCATACCCTGTCCCTTACATACACCCCCGCAGGCTTTGATATATGTATGGTAATCAGCGCAATGTCGCTGCTGCTGATGCTGTGCTATGTGATTATGATTGAGAGAAACAACAGAAACGACATGCCCCCCGAGCCTGTCAGCTATCAGCCTGAGAGAAGGGTGCCTGATGTGCCGGGGATGGAGTCTGTGGAGGAGGGCAATGTTATCCCTGTGGTAACCCCCGCTCTTGAGGTTGACCTTGATTTTGATTCGGATGAAAATACCCTTGACTGGCTTTGATTGGAGGTAGCGTAATATGAATGTGCTTGTTGTGGGAAGCGGAGAAAATGCGCGTCATGCAGCCTGTGAGCTGGTTGCACAGGGGCATCAGGCTGCGGTGCTCTGTGACGGGGGCGAAAGCATAAAAAAACTTGCAGCCCTCAATTTCCAGGGAAGTGTTACCCAGGGCAGACCTACCGACCTCGACTCCCTCAAGGCTGCGGGCATTGAGGACTGCGATGCCCTTGTATCCTGCACCGATGACGACAATACAAACGTAATGGTTGCGGAAATGGCAAGGGAGTTTTTCGGAATAGAAAAAATAGTGACAGGGCTTGTGGACGTTGGCAGAGAGAATATCTACCAGCACTACGGACTTGAGACAATATGCTCCACACGCCTTGTAACCGATGCCATAGTATCTGCCCTCTCCCCTGAGGAGCAGGGGCGTCAGACGGTGCAGTTCGGCACAAATACCCTGAGCTTTGAGCTTATGTATGTTGATGAGCTTATGGCAGGGCGCTTTGCCGACGAAATTAAGCTGCCTTCTGACAGGATGGCAATAGGAGTAATGAACAGCGAGCGGAGAGTATCGCTGCTCAACGGCGCAAGAATCAGGCTTGAGCAGGGGAATTATATACTGATTACCCGAGCGGTTGACTGACAGAAAACCCCACGGCTGATATTTCAGCCGTGGGGTTTTGGTTATCCGATTTCTTTCAGTGCGTTTTCGAAAAACGCCCGAAAGCCCTGCTCTATTGCCGATTGGTCAACAGCGTGACCTGCAAGATCGTAATAGTATTTTCCTGTGGCGATGTCCACCGAAAGGCGGTCAAGGGGGAATCCCTCCGCGGACCTTTCGTGAGGGGTCGAAACAAGCAGAAACGGCTCGGTGTAAAGACTTTCATCCATGCTCACGAAGGTGTTCTCATCATCGAAGATAAAGCATACGGCATTGCGGTAACGCCCTGTAAGCTGTCCGCCATGGGCGGCGGCAAGGTTCCCGTAATACTCTGTCATTTCCCTGTCGGTAAGGGTTTTCCCGTTTACTCTTCTCACATGTGTTCCCGGCTGCAGGCTGTCAGGCAGAGAGTCAAAATACAGCCCCGTATCACAGGAGAATACAGGTATGCGAAACTCTCTGTAGTATGCCTGCGCTTTCAGGCAGGCGTTTTCCAGAGGGCTGCTGCCCGTCTCCTGCACCTCGGGGAGGGTCAGTCCCATTTCAGAAGAACCGACTATCTCAATCCCCAGCGTGCCGGTTATTCTCTTCATTGATTCAAGCTTTGAGGGGTTTGCAGTGCCGTACAGTATCTTCATTATTCCTCGTCCTCTGTATAGGTCTGAAGGCTCTTGTCCCTTGAAAATTCCAGAATATCTCCCGGCTGGCAGTCAAGCACATCGCAGATTGCCTCAAGGGTGGAGAATCGGATTGCGGAGACCTTGCCTGTCTTTAGCTTTGAGAGGTTGACGTTTGCAACGCCGAGCTTGTCGACAGGCTCCTTGAGGGAGATTTTTCGGTGCGCCATAACGCGGTCAAGTCTTAAAATAATAGGCATATTGGCACCATCCTTAAAGAGTCTCGTCGGACTGAGCCTGAAGCTCTGTGCCGTACTTGAAGATATAGGAGAGCATGAAGCAAATGCAGGCGATGACGATAAAGGTGAGATCAAACTCAAAGTCAAATTCCACGCCGACTATCTTGTCGCTGAGGAAAATCTCGTGTGCCTTGTATGCGTAAAGGGTGACAGCTTCGGCAATCATGCTGACGATGGGCATTACGATGCCGAAAACGAGGGTTGCGATGCCGAGCTTTCTGAGATTCTTGGAGACTGACTCGTCAAAGGGATTCTGCTCGGTCATGGGCGCCAGTACCTTTCTGCACATTTTGAAGGCGTATGCCATAAAGAATGCCAGAACGGAAATTGCAAGAAGTCCGATGATAATCTGTGTTCTTACAATAGAAACCTCAGGGACAAGCTCAGGGGCGAGCTCAAAGGTTGCAGGTCCGAGAGTGAGGGTCGATGTGACATCCACGAAAGCACTTTCGCCGAGGAAGAAGAAGAGAAGGGCGCACAAAGCCATTATGCAGCCGCCGACGATGCAGAAGATTGCGAAGATCTTTGCCAGAACACTGAGGGTCTTTGCTATTTTACTCATTTTTTCCATAATTATATTCCTTTCAAAAACAGATTGTTTTCTTTGGGACAGCTGTGCTGCTCGCGACTTCAGACACAACATTAATCCCCCGTATGCAATGACGTGTACAGATCTGTTACTGTCGCCATTATATACAGGGGATTTACGTTTGTCAAGTATAAATTAACGAAAAACGTTAATTTTTTTATTTTTGTAATAATTCAGATGTTTTCGAGTCTCTTGAGAATCTTCTCTTCGGTCTTAATGCAGTATCTCTCATAGAAGGCTCTGCGTTCCTCTTCAAATACGGCATCGTGGGCAAAAGCCTCAATTACGCCAAGTCCCAATTCAAGCTGGATACGGGCGTGTTCCCTCTCGCCCTTTGCTTCGTAGTAATCAGCAAGACGCAGCGCCATATCTATAAGGGTCACTGCGGATATATGCTTCTGCCGCCAGGCAGAAGCGTACATATCCTCGCCCTCAAGGAGAAGTGCATCCAGCTCAAGCTTTGAGAAATATATCTCGGGAATCCGCTGGATGGTTGCCTTTGTCAGGGCGTATTCCCCGCGCTCCTTGTAGGTTTCGGCAAGTATTCTCAGTGCATCGTACTTTACATCGTCGTTCCTTGTACTTTCGATAAGTACGGTGCAGATATCGATAACCTCATCGGAGCGCTCGGGGGAGCGCATGGTATAAAGGAGGTTGTTGAGGATGATATCGTTGCCGGGGTACTGTCTGAGCCCCTCTCTCAGCATGGCTTCCGCCCCTGCAGGATCCTCATCGCGAAGCTCCGCGGCTTCATAGCATATTTTCATCACACGCTCTTCGGTTTCCAGCACGTTGAAGTCAAAAAGCTCATCGGTGGAGACCTCAAAAAATGACGCAAGGGCGGGTATCATGGTCACATCGGGCATGGTCATACCGTTTTCCAACTTGCTTACCGCCTGAAAGCTGACTCCCAGATACTGAGCAAGCTTCTCCTGGGAAATATTCCTTGCCTTGCGCAGTGAGCGTATCTTTTCTCCAAGTCTTATGTTCATATAAATTCTCCTGAATAGATTTCTGCTGCAGCAATTACAGTATACCTGCTTTGAGAGGATAAGCAATAACCCGTTCTGAGAGAATTATTCTACCGCAGGTTGAGTTTTGGGAAGCGTTATTTGTTCTGCAGCTGCCAGAAGGCAACGGCAGAAGCTGCCGCCACATTGAGAGAATCAACATCGTGAGACATGGGGATTTTTACGGTGTAATCGCAGTCTGCGATGGTGCAGTCGGAAAGACCGTCGCCCTCGGTGCCGAGTATTATTGCAAGCTTTTCTTCTGCCATAAGTGACGGGTCATCAATGCTGACCGAATCGTCTTTAAGCGCCATTGCGGCGGTCTTAAATCCCATTTCACGAATCTTTGCCATGCCGCCTTCGGGCCAGTCTGCCATCTTTTCACCCAGATACGTCCAGGGAATCTGGAAAACCGTACCCATGCTGACCCTTGCCGAGCGGCGGTAGAGGGGGTCTGTGCAGCCGGGAGTCAGCAGCACCGCATCAATATTGAATGCTGCAGCCGAGCGAAAGATTGCACCTAAGTTTGTGGGGTTCATAATGTCCTCGAGAATTGCGATTCTGCGAGCACCTGCGCAGATTTCATCAACCGACCTCAGGGGCGGGCGAAGCATGGCGCACAGCACCCCTCGGGTGAGCTTGAAGCCTGTCAGCTGAGTTAGAATATCGAACTCCGAGGTGTAGACGGGAATATCTCCGCACCGTGCGATAATTTCTCTGGCTTCTCCTTTTATGTGCTTTCGCTCAAGGAGCATGGAAACAGGTCTGCACCCCGCATTCAGCGCGCGGTCGATGACCTTGGGGCTCTCCGCAATGAACATGGCGCTCTGAGGATGCTCACGGTTTAAAAGCTGCGCCTCGGTGAGCCTTGCGTAAACATCAAGCTCGGGCGCCATAAAATCTGTTATCTCTATTACGTTTGGTGTGAATTCGCTCATAGTATCACCGCTGTCATAATGACTGCTGCAGCTGCAGCAGGTCATTGTAAAATTCAATTGGGATTACAAGGTTTCCCTTGCCGACGCCCATTTTTATATCGGGTTTTGCACTGCCGTGGAAGTCGCTGCCGCCGCTTTTATGAAGTCCGAATTCCTCTGCAATACGGTTTGCCGCGGCTATTTTATCTTCATCGTAGGAGGAGTGAAGCACCTCTATGCCGAGAAGTCCTGCATCGATGGCTTCGGGCAGAAGGGCGCGAAGCTCTTTTCCTTCGAGGTCATGGAGCGGATGGGCTATTACAGGGACAGCCTTTATGCTGCGCAGGAGCCTTATTGCATCGGTAAGCAGGAGCCTGTCAGGGGGGATATAAAAGCCCATGCCCTCGCCGAGGAGAGTATCAAAGGCTTCGCGGACAGAGCCGACATAGCCTTTTTCCATCAGCTCCCGGGCAAAATGTGCGCGGTTTGCATTGCCGTGGGGATTGCGGCGTTTTACAGAGCCGTAGTCAACATCATAGCCTGCCCTGCGGAGCCTTTCTGCAAGCTCGATATTGCTTTTTTCCTTCAGCTCATGAAATTCTGCAACGGTTTTTTCCAGCAGCGGAAAATGCTCAGGAGAGATAAAAAGCCCAAGAAGATGCAGCTCGTGACCGTTGTGTGCGGTGGATAATTCGATGCCTGCGGCAGCGGTAACCCCCTGCTTTTCGGCTTCGCTTAAAAATTCCGTCAGTCCTGAGGTGGTGTTGTGGTCGGTCAGGGCAACGGCAAGACCGAGCCTTGCGGCTTCTGATATTATTTCGGCAGGGGTAAGACTGCCGTCTGAATTTACGGAATGGATGTGAAGGTCGCTTGTCATAACAAAGCCCTCCCTGCATAAGATTGTGCGCTGTCAGAGCGCGCTACAACAGAATTATAGCCCACCGCCGACTTCTTTTCAATACCGTACCCTCAGGCTGTCTATTTTCGACAAAGGGGGATGCTGTGATTTGTTCAGGGTGATATATTTCCGCAGGTTGTTTGTTAATCTGTGATAATGTGATATAATAGTACAAAATCAGCGTCGGAGGTCTGGTATGGGACGTATTTGTGAAATTACAGGAAAGGGCTCCATGCCCGATAACGGAAAAAATATATTGATATGCTGCCATCCCGAGGATTGCGTGACTGCTGAGATTCTCGCGGCGGATATTTCGGAATATGCCGACTGCGCCTTCTGGAAAATCGGAGAGTGCGGAGAGAATATGCCCGCCTCGGAGCTTTCGGGGATGCAGCTTTTTGCGGTGGCGGTCACGGAGAAGCTTGTGAATGATACCGACAGAATTTCCGCCGAGACATTGGAATGGGCAAGAAAAAATGATATCCCTCTGCTGCCGGTACTTATGAAAAAAGGGCTTGAAGAAGCCTTTTTGCAGCGGTTCGGAGAGGAGATATGCCCCTGCAGGGAGGCTGATGATTACAGTGAAATGCTGCAGGGAATCCTGGGTGTTATTCTGGGAGAGACCAAAGACCCCTTCAGAAATGACAATGAAGTAAGCAGAATGAATATTCCCGGGCATATTGCGGATATCTGCCGCCGCAGGCTTGACCCGACGGGCAAAAACCGACTCAGAACCGCCTATGTCAGCCTGCCCGAGATTGAGAATTTCATGAGCAGCGAGGTGTACAGAAAGGCTGTCACGGCGGATTCCCTTTATCAGAAGGGCAAAAAGATGCTTGAAAGCATGGAGCTCAATATTGATGCGGACAAGGCACTGCGGCTGATTGAGGCTGCTGCGAATATGGGCTGCTGCGATGCTCTTGAGAAGCTCGCGGAGTTCAGCGGCAAGGGCAAATATGTGAAAAGAGACCTGAAAACCGCCATAAAATGGCAGAAGAAGCTGGTGGAGCAGAAGGAGAAGGAACACAGAAGCAAGATGACTGACTCCTCTTCCCTCGCCCTTTCAAACAGGCTGTGGGACCTCGGAGACTGGTATATGGAGATTGCAGATTACGAAAACTGCAGGAAGGTATATCAGCGGTTTTATGAGCTTAACTGCGAGACTGCAGAGAAATTTCCGACAGATGACGGCGCTCAGAGATATATCAGAATCGGCGAGAAAAAGCTGGGAGATATGTACTCAAAGGCAGGGGACAAGGACAGGGCGCTGGAATATTATGAGAGAGCCCTGGAGGGCGTTATAGGTCTGCTGGACCGTTTCAGCGGCGATAATATCAGAAATGATGCCCGCATCGCCTGCAAACTGATAGTTGAGATATACACTCAGCGCGGCGACGATGTTTCCGCTCTTACCTATGCAAAGATACTTGTGGATGTCACCACCCGTTTTGCATCGGAAAAGCCCACGGCGGAAAACCGACGGGATATGTGGTCTGCAACGGTTGATTACGGAGATGTTCTTATAAAGCTCGGACGGAGAAAAGAGGCGCTGGATTGCTTTGAAAAAGCGCTGGAGATAATAACAGAGCTTGACAGGAAAAACAGCAGTGAGGATACGCTTTTTTCTCTCGGACTCAACTGCGAGCGGCTGGGCAAGTTTTATGAACACGACGGCAATTACGAGATGGCAGTAAAGTACATGATGGATTCCGTTGAGGCGCTGGAAAAAGCAGCGGAGAAAAACGGCAGCATCAATAATCTCGCGGCGGTGAGAATAGCCGGCAACAGACTTGGATTCATTCTCAGGGACAAGGGACACCTCAGCTCCGCAAGGCTCTATTTTGAAAAGAGCTACAAAGTGCAGACAAAGCTTGTGGAGCAGTTTATGACCCTCAGCGACAGGGAGATGCTTTCATATATCTGCAGCAACCTGGGCGAAATCTGCCGCGACCAGAAGGACAAGGACAAGGCGAAGGAGTATTTCGAGGAAAGCATAGCGCTGCGTGAGCGCATTGCAGAAGAGAAACGGGATGCCGTGTCATATGACGAGCTGGCGGTGGTCTACTATAACAGGGCAAGACTTTTCACCCCTGCAATTGACTGGGTAATGCTGAATAAGGCTCACGGTATATGGACAAGGCTTGCTGATGAAAACCCCGGAAATTCAGAGTACGCAAGACGCAGGGATATTGTAAAGAACATTTTAAATGGCTGACAGGAATAAGTAAAAGTACCCTCCGGAAGCGCTGCTTCCGGAGGGTAAAACTATAAATCAGCTGAAATATTTCATTATACCTTCAAGCTCTTCCTCTGAAAGAGCGCTGACAACAACATTTATGATGTAGTTGTCTGATTTGCGCACCATATGAAGTTGCACAAGACCGCTGCCGTGGGTGCTGCTGACGGTAAATTTCACTGTCTTGTAGGTGCAGCTGCCGACGGTTATGTCGTAAACCTCAGAGACCTTGTAATCGGTGTCGCGCTCAGAATAGAAGGTGCAGAGCTCGGCGGAGCGCTCGTTGAGGTATTCTTCCGCAGTAAGCTCTGACTTGCCCGTCTGTGCAAGGTCCTCGGTCATTATCTGTACCGAGCTGCCCATTTCACCGTTTGCCATCATGATATTGCATCGGGAAAGGGTTTTGAGCAGAGCCGCTTCATCCTCCGCTGCCTCAATGGAAAGTCCCTGCAGATGGGCAATCTCTTCCTTTGTCATGTAGCTCCAGCCATCGGGAAGGGCAAAGCTTATGCCGATGGGGTTGTTCTTGTAGCCCTGGGATGACCATTCGCCAAAGGTCAGGATGATGGGCTCGTCCTTTTTTGCTTCCTCTTTTTTGCAGCCCCCAAGGGCTGCCACGCCCACTGCAAGAGCGGCAATCAGCACAAATACAACAATATTCCTGAGTGTCTTTTTCACAGCAATACCTTCTTTTTGTTTTAAGTATTCCGAGGTGCAAAAAGGGTATTCGGAACCTGAGTTTATTATATATTGCACATAATATAATGTCAAGCGATGAATTTTATATAAAATACGCACTAAAACAATTGCAGCCTCCGCAGATTCCTGCGGAGGCTGTGCCTTTACATATTTTACGGACGATCCTTTTCAAGCTCTGCATCAATTGCTGCGATCTCTCTGTCAAGAGCGTAGATCGCACCCTCAAGCTCGCTGATCTTCTCAACGACGGGTGCAAGCTTTTTATCTACCTCGGCGCAGAGAGCCTTCTTCTCTGCCTGTGCGGTGCCATCAATCTCTCTGACCTTCATTTCAAGAAGAACAAGCTCCTCATTTATCTGCTTCTTCTCCTTGATTGCAAAGAGACCGAGACCGTCTCTCTTGATAATAAGGTCATTCATCTGTGATCTGAGCTTTCTGACCTCTGCACCGGTGGGAGTGGGCTGTGCCTTCTCGTTTTCAAGCTCTGCACGGGTGTCCGAAACGGCATCGAGCTCAGCGGTGAACTCTGCCTTCTTGTCGGTGAGCTTTTTCTTTCTGGCGAGAAGCTTATCTCTCTCCTCAGTATGCTCAGCCCAGTAAGCCTCTATGCGCGCTTTTCTTTCCTTTTCCTTCTGGGCAGCTTCCTTAGCCTTCTTTGCGGCGATCTTGCTCTCGATGACCTTTATCTGAGCGTCGCAATCTGCCATTTCTTTACGTCTTGATGCCTTTGCCTCTGCTGTCAGGCTCCTGCTCTGGACATACTCATAGGAGCTGGTCCAGCTGTTCCACTCATACTTCTGAGAATACTTTTCAATGGGATCCTCAAGTGCGATCTTCAGGTTCTTGTATCTGATGATATCAGCCTCATCGTCATCGTCGCTGACGGCGATTGCCTGACGGAACAGCTCTGCGCAGTTTCCGACCCAGTCAAGATAGGTGGAGAGATCCTTGTCAGTGGGGTGATCGAGCTTTGCCCATGCGGTCTGAGCCATGGTAAGAGCTGCAACACCTGCCTGGTTCATAAGAGAAGCGATCTCCTCAAGGTATCCGTCGGGGATGCCGATGAAATTGCCGTGGCTGAGAAGAACGGTCAGAGCGTTGATAAGTGCAAGTCTGTCCTTGTTGAAGCCGTTGAGCTCTTCGGTGTCGGGAGAACCGGAGAAACGCTGCTTGCGCAGTGCGATAAGTGCAATACCAAGCTTCTTGAGCTCCTCGGATGCCTGCTCCTTGAGAGAGTCCTTTTCTTCCTCAGGAGCAAAGTCAAGAGCCTTGCAGAAGGAGTGTGCAGCCTCCTCAAAGCGGACGTTGTTGATCTTGGAGGACCAGCCGATTGCTCTGCCCTTGAGGAACCATGCCTTGAAGTTGGATACATCAAGCTCGATTACTCTGTTGCAGTAGGACTCGGCTTCCTGATAGTTGTCAGCATCATAAGCGTTGGTTGCGAGCAGGAGAAGGTTGTCGATCTGCTGATTGCCTGCTGCAGGTGCAGAAGCGGTGGTAACAGCAGGAGCATCGCCCTCAACCTCTTTCATCATTGCCTTGGCTTCTTCAAGGGTGTACTTGGTGCCGCAGCCCTGACAGATGAACATTCCGCCATCCTTGGTGAACTCCATGCAATCGCAAAGCTCACATACTATTCTTTTCATTTATAACCCTCCTGAAGGTATTTATATTGCAGAATACAGCAATAAAAACACTGTGATCATAATGTCTGCTTCCTTTATATTACCACAAACACTCTTTTTCGTCAAGAAAAACAGAGCGGCAGGATGTCTTTTGCTGCATTTTGTGCAAATTGTCAGAGGGCAGAGGGCGTGTTATGGGCTTCGGGATGGGTTTGTCCGATTACAGAGGAAAAGTGCTGCTTTTCTTGAAAACGTCGGAAAAACGCTGTATAATAATGGAAACACTGTGTTTTTGAAAGAAAGGGGATTATTATGACAAAACACGGAAATCTTACATACGTCACCCGCATCGACCCTGCAACCGAAAAGCATGTTCCCGCTGAGGGACTGCGAAAGGTTTTTGTCAGCTACAAGAAGTCTGACAATATTATCTCCGGCAAGAGAGATATCGTTATCAGAAAGATTCTGCGCATGGTAAACTGTGCGGTGTGGTATGATGACAACCTCACACCGGGCGATGAATTTGACAAGGAGATAATCCAGGCGATTACGGAGTGCGACGCAGTTGTTCTGCTGCTCACCCGTGACATTCTGCACTCTGATTATGTCTGGAATATCGAAATAGCCACCGCAAAGCAGCAGAAGAAGGGTATTATCCCCATCGCTTTCGGTATTTCTGCGGAGGATTTTGAAGAGGCAAAGCGCCGTCTGGGCGATAAGATGCAGATAATGCGCTGGCCCACTGAAGGCGAAAAGGGCGAGATTTCTGACGACGCGATGAAGTTTGATGATGACTTCCTGCGCGGTCTGGAGCGTTTTGTTATCAATTCCGACCTTGCACTGCGTGTTGAAAGATTCTTTGCATCGGGAAAGCACAATGTCCCCATCAAGGACCTTACCGCAGAGCAGAGATATATCATGGGCTACGGCTATATCAAGGGTCTCAGCCCTGAGCAGAATGTGGAAAAGGGCGTAAAGCTCCTGGATTCAATTGCCCATATCTACGCAGATGACGAGGAAACTCTGGAGCTCAAGGCTACCGCTGCGCTGGTGCTTGATTCCTATTACTATGACCTTGATGACTTTGAAAGCTCGGTAAGATACAGTGAAATCGGTGCGGAGGCAGGAAATGCCGATGCAATACGCCGTCTGGGCTATGCATACCGTTACGGCGAAGGCGTTGAGCAGAATCTGGAAAAGGCTGCGGAGCTGTACGGCAGAGCAGCTGATATGGGCGATGCAAAAGCCATCAACAATCTGGGTCTGATGTACGAGTTTGGCAGAGGCGTTGAGATGAACAAGGAGAAGGCTGTGGAGCTTTATGCAAAGGCTTCTGAGCTTGGACATGCCGCAGCGACCTGCAATCTCGGCTGGATGTATGAATTCGGCGAAGGCGTTGAAAAGGACGAGGTCAAAGCCGTTGAGCTTTATGCAAAGTCGGCGGATATGGGTCATCCCAGAGGTATAAAGAGCCTCGGCATAATGTACTCCAGCGGCAAGGGCGTTGAAAAGAACGTTCCGAAGGCTGCGGAGCTGTTCGAAAAGGCGGCAGAGCTGGGCGAGGTCAGCGCAATGACTGCCCTCGGCGTGCTGTATATTATCGGTGAGGATGGCATCACACGCAATGTGCCGAAGGCTGTTGCACTGCTGAGCAAGGCAGCGGAAATGGGCAGCGAGGATGCAAAGTCAGCTCTTGATATTCTGGCAAAGAATCCTGAACTCAATGATGAGCCTGAAGAGAAAACCGAGGCAGATGTCGGGGAGGATATTCTCCCGGACGAAGATGCAAAGGAATTCAGAAAGGAAAAGAAGGATTCCCTGTCGGATGAGGAGAAGCTGGCAGGAGCAGCAGAGGAAGGCGATGCTGACGCAATGACAATGCTGGGTCTTATGTACCTTATCGGCGAGGGCGTTGAGCAGGATATCCCCAAGGCTGTTGACCTGCTGGGCAAGGCGGCGGAAATGGGCAGCGACGATGCAATGGAAGCTCTTGAGATGCTTGCTGAGATGGCTGAAGACAGCGAAGGCGAGACAGAAGCCGATTCTGCAGAGATCGATGACGAGGATGCAAAGGGCAAGGAGCTTTATGAGGCTGCAATGGGCGATGACAACCCCGATGCAACCACCGCGCTGGGTCTTATGTATCTTATGGGAGAGGGCGTCGAGCAGGATATTCCCAAGGCTGTGGCGCTGCTTACAAAGGGTATGAAGCTTGGCAGCAATGAGGCAAAGCGAGCGCTTGATATACTCTTTGAAGCTTCTGCTGCTGAGGAGACCGAGGAAGAAGCTCCCGCGGCACAGGCAGAGGAAGCACCTGCAGAAGAGCCCGTAAAGCTGACCCCAAGAGAAGCAAGAAAGGCAAAGGCGGAAGCCAGAAAAGCCGAAAGGGCTGCGAAAAAAGAGGCTAAGAGAGCCGAAAAGCTTGCAAAGCGCGAAGCACGCAGGAAAAAATAAAGACTCTGATACATAATGAACCCCCTGAGCATGCGGGATTGCCCGTGTGCTCAGGGGGTTGTTAAATACAGGGAGATAATGTCAGCCGCGCCATTCACCGCCGCAGCAGCCGTCCCATGCCCTTTCAAGGTAACGGGCGGCAACATATTTCATCTCAGCGTGGACATTATAGTAGACACGTTTCATTCCGTCGAGCTCGCTTTTGCCGCAGATGATGTCAACTGTGCAGTTGAGACATTCCTTTATATCTGCCCATTCCCAGACCTCACCTGTTCTGTAGCATACCCCGCGCCTGACCCCTCAGGTAATGACAGAAATATTATAAAATCAATATATAAAACTATCAGAAAAATGCGATGGTCAGCGTGGCTGCAGAAAGTTGCAAATCAATAAATTTTGTTGTATAATGATATAAATAAAAAGTTGATGGAGGGATAAATATGTCGGAAAACATTAATTACACGCCTCAGGAAGAGGGTTTTGTCGCGCCTTTCCACGCCGACGAGGAGTCTCCGTATATTTTTATCAGCTACGCTCATGATGACCGTGAGAGGGTTTTCCCGATAATCAGGCGGCTGTATGAGCAGGGCTGGAGAATCTGGTATGACGAAGGTCTGCCCCTTGGCGAGGACTATTTCGACCAGCTTGCAGCGCATATCAGAAATTGCGAGGTTATGCTGCTGTTTGTGACTCACAAGTCGGTTGCGAGTACGTTTGTCACAAAGAGCGAACTTGAATACGGAGTGAGAAACAACCGCCGTATAGTATTCTGCCAGCTGGACGAGGGAGCAAAGATTCCCGATGGCATTGAACTGGCTACAGCTGATTACAAATCAAATCCCCGCACCGACGATGCCGGGCTGGAAGCAGCGCTGGAGACTGTCGAAGGGCTGAGCAAAGGCGACCCGCGCGAGGCAAAGCCGTTTAAGCCCGAAGGTGGCACTCGTGTAGTTGCCGATGATGGCGGAGAGTACTTATTTGTGAAGTGCAATGGTGGCGTTCGGCTGACGAAATATCTCGGCAGCGACACCGATGTCGTGGTGCCGGCTGAATATCCTGCCGGCAGCGGACAGAAAGTGGTGGAGTTGAAAGAAACGTTTTCCGATAACACAACCGTCCGCACAGTTCGGCTGCCTGCTACCGTTAAGTCGATAAAAAGCTTTACATTTTGGGATTGCACTTCCCTGACCGATGTGTATATACCATCAAGTGTTACTGATCTTTCTTATTCTATGTTCAGCTTGGACTACTCCCATGGCGTCAGGATTCACTGTGCAGAAGGCTCTGCGGCTCTTGATTATGCGATAGAGGAAAAAATGGATTATTTAATAGATGACAGTCTTGCGGTAACAGATGATTCTGCAGACGATACCGCACAGACAGCGTATGCATACATCAGCTATTCTGCTGACATAAAAGAACGCGCCGCAGAGATTATCGGCGCGATTGAAAAGCACAACTGCGTTGTCTTCGATGGTGGCAGAACAAGTGGAGTTGGTGAAACCGTTGGAGCGATAAATGAATGTACTTGTTTTGTTGCTCTTGTGTCAAGTGATTACATTGACGGTGATGATATCCAGTTTTTCCACATGGCGTCAAAGATGAACAAGCCGAAGCTGCTCTATGTACTTGAAGCCTGTGATCTGCCGCCTGACCTGAGTATTGAAAACGACAGTCAGCAGCAGCTTCGATACGATTCTCTCAACGAAGAACAGCGTACTGCAAAGCTGATTGACTGGCTGCAGGAAAACGGTTGCCGCCGTGCTTCTGCGGATATACCGGATTTTGAGTATACTGCGACCAAAGGAAACGGCATAACTCTGACAAAATATACCGGAAACGGAGGAGACGTGGTAATTCCCCGTGAGCCCGGCGAATTGCCGAGATTGCCGATTACGAGCATTGGTGATTGGGCATTCTCCCGCTGCAGCAGCCTGACCGGCATCACCATACCCGACAGCGTCACCAGCATTGGTGAGTGGGCGTTCTCCGGCTGCAGTAGACTGACCGGCATCACCATACCCGACAGCGTGACGAGCATTGGTGATTTGGCATTCTGCGGCTGCAGCAGCCTGACCGGCATCAGTGTCAATGACAATAACATAAACTATTGTGAAATTAATGGCGTATTATTCAGCAAAGATAAAACTCTCCTGATTGCTTATCCCGGTGGTCGATGTGGCGATTATTCTGTGCCCGACAGCGTCACCAGAATTGGTGATTGTGCATTCTCCGGCTGCAGCAGCCTGACCGACATCACCATACCCGACAGCGTCACGAGTATTGGTGATGAGGCATTCTCCGGCTGCAGCAGCCTGACGGGCATCACGATACCGGATGGGGTCATGTGCATCGATGCTTGGACTTTCTTCGACTGCAGCAGCCTGACGAACATCACTATACCGGATGGTGTGACTTCCATCAGTCATGATGCATTCTCCGGCTGCAGCAGTTTGACGAGCATAAGTCGGGGG
>JAZUPA010000155.1:0-17965 GCA_045604945.1 Acutalibacteraceae bacterium | reverse complement strand
GTCCTGTGTGATGTCTGCTACCTCGCTGCCGCCGTTGGAATCAAAATCGATGGTGTACTGGTTGATTACCCATGTTGCGGTTATCAAGTCGGATCGTAGCCATGTCGTTCTGTGAGCCAAGGAGTTGATTTATGACATTGTCTTCCTAAGACCGCTTGGCCTCCGACTTAGTCCTGTGTGATGTCTGCTACCTCGCTGCCGCCGTTGGAATCAAAATCGATGGTGTACTGGTTGATTACCCATGTTGCGGTTATCTTCATGTCCTTTGCGGGGATGAATTCGGGAATTTCGGTGTCCCACCCTGTGAAGGTGTAGCCTTCTCTTGTGGGGTCTGCAGGTGCTATGACTGCTGTGTTGTAGTCCTGTGTGATGTCAGCAACCTCGCTGCCGCCGTTGGAATCAAAATCAATGGTGTACTGATTTATCTTCCATGTTGCGGTTATCTTCATATCCCTTGCAGGAATGAATTCGGGAATTTCGGTGTCCCACCCTGTGAAGGTGTAGCCTTCTCTTACGGGGTCTGCAGGGGCTGTGACTGCTGTGTTGTAGTCCTGAGTGATGTCAGCAACCTCGCTGCCGCCGTTGGAGTCAAAATCGATGGTATATTGATTTATCTTCCATGTTGCGGTTATCTTCATGTCCTTTGCAGGAATGAACTCAGGAATTTCAGTGTCCCAGCCTGTGAAGGTGTAGCCTTCTCTTACAGGGTCTGCAGGGGCTATGACTGCTGTGTTATAATCCTGAGTAATGTCAGCAACCTCGCTGCCGCCGTTGGAATCAAAATCGATGGTGTACTGATTTATCTTCCATGTTGCGGTTATCTTCATGTCCTTTGCAGGAATGAATTCGGGAATTTCGGTATCCCAGCCTGTGAAGGTGTAGCCTTCTCTTACGGGGTCTGCAGGGGCTGTAACTGCTGTGTTGTAATCCTGAGTGATGTCAGCAACCTCGCTGCCGCCGTTGGAGTCAAAATCGATGGTATACTGGTTGATTTCCCAGATTGCATACAGGTCAATTACCGCATTGTGGGTATTGGTCAGATTTTTGACCGATTGCTTATCTGTATAGAGCGCAGCGGCTGCATCCTTATTGGTATTCCAGCCAATGAAAGAATATCCCTCACGTTCAAAACCGATTCCGGTAAGGTTCTGTGCTGTGCCGTAAACAAAGCTCTGGTCTTCCATTACGCCCTCTGCGCCGTTTGCATTGAAGCGAACAGAAAATTCCACGGGTTTATACTGAGCATAGATACTGACAGAACTTGTCAGCTTTGTTATGGGCTTATTCCATCCTGCAAAGTAGTAGCCCTCGTTGTAAGGAATCTTGGAGGTATCCTTATAGGGGTCTGCTGCGTCATCGCCTGACATAATAGTCTGAGTGGAAATCAGAGAAGGCGACACGGTATTGTCATAGAAATATACCTTGAATGATTTTGCAAAACGTATTGTTGCGGTCTTGTTTCCTGTAAATTTGGTGTAGGTTACAGGATAAGTACTGAGATTTACCTTTATATCCTTACCGGTGTCATGATCATGAACCGTGACAAAATAAACGGAGTAGCCGGAAGAGCCTGCAAGATACTGAAGGTTTCCGCCTTTTACGTTAAAGCTGTTCTTGACGCCGCCAAGGCTGTATGAGCTGTCGGGGGTCCATTTTGTACTGACCTTATATTCGATTATATTAGGAGTATTGTTGAATATATTGTCAAGTCCGTTGGAAGATACATTTGATGTGTCAAAGGTGGAAATATTGAGAAAACTAAGATTGGGGCAACCCTGGAACATTGTCTTGAAGTTTGTGCCTTTTGAGGTATTGAAGCTGGAAAGATCAAGACTGTCAATTTTTGCGCAGCCATCAAACATTGCAGAGAAATTCGTTACTTTTCCTGTGCTGAATCCGGACAGGTCAAGCCTTGTGATTTTAGCGCAATTTTGGAACATCGCGGACATGTTGGTAACATTTGATGTATCAAGTCCGCTGAGGTCCATGGAGGTACAGTTTGTCATTCCGCCAAACATATTTGAGGAATCTGCCGCTGCAAAAACGCTGTCTTCGACGACTACGCCCTTAATAACGGTGAGATAGCTCTCCCATCCGAATTTTGAACTCATTTTTACAAGGTAACCGCTGACACCGTTGGTGGGGAAAATGATAAGGGTGCCGTCCTCATCTATTCTCCATGAGCAGGAGCCTGATGTTCCGCTTGCAATATCGGCAGGCTCTGATGCAAGCAGGGACATATCATAAAGCGATACGAAAAGATCGCTGACGGATACTGCCTCCATGTCGCTTGCGGTTACTGTATTCATATCGCTATCAGTAACCTTATCAATGTCACTTGCAGTGACGGTTTCAATAATATCACCTGAGGAAATCGGTTCTTTGTCTGTGGTTTTATCGGTTTCTGAAATTATATCTGTGATGTCGTCGGAATTCTTGTCGGATTCCGCGCTTTTGCCGCTGTCGGTATCGCTTGCGGCAGCTTTTTCCTCTTCCTTGTCTGATTCCGCAATATCTCCTCCCGATACTGATATTTCGGGGTTCATCTCCGCCTGTACCGTGGATGAAAATTCAGAATAAGGTATGGATGCTGATACTACTCCCAGAATCAGCAATATTGCAATCAGGCGTTTGGCATTGGTCTTGATTATCTTTTTTACTGACAATTCCATAGTATTTTCCTCCATATTTTAAAGAATATGTGAATACATAATATGATGTATTCACATATAATTGTCCATGTCAACAGTTTATGTGCAAGAGAAACCTGCGATTTATGCAGACAGTAAAAGACCTGCGAAGCGCAAGCTTCGGAGGTCTTTTAAAAATTCAGATTTATCTGTTGAGGATGAGCTTTGTAAGCTCAACGGGCTCGACGATTGTGTCGCCCTTATAAACGCGCATGTTGCCGGATGCAATCTCGTCGATGAGGATGACCTCGCCGTTGTTGTAGCCGAACTCAAACTTGATATCCCACAGGTCGAGACCGATGGACTTGAGGTCGTCAGCGATGATCTTTGTGATTCTGAGGGTCTGCTCCTTCATGCTAGCGAAAAGTGCCTCGTCCATAACGCCGAGAGCTGCAAGACCTTCGCCTGTTACAAGGGGATCGCCCTTCTCATCGTTCTTGAAGGTGCATTCTACATAGCCGCCCTTGAGAACTGTGCCGTCCTTTATGTACTCACCGTATCTGCGGATGAAGCTGCCTGTTGCTACCAGACGGCAGATAACCTCGAGACCGTGACCGAAGACTGTTGCAGGGAGAACTTCCATGGTGGCCTCGTCAATGTTTGCGGAAACATAGTGAGTCTTGATGCCTGCCTCCTTGAGCTTTTCAAAATAATAGATGGAGGTCTTGAGGTTCTCCTTGCCGATACCCTCGATGGTAAGACCTACAGTATTTTCGCCCGGATCAAAAACGCCGTCCTTGCCGGTGCAGTCATCCTTGAACTTAAGAAGAACGTTGCCGTTTTCAAGCTTATAAACGTCCTTTGTCTTGCCTTTGTACATCAGTTCCATAGCAATTCTCCTTTTTATGCTTCAATTGGGATGCTTTTCGCATCTGTTTTACGGATTTTAGAATATCATTTTGAACCTTTGATGTCAATATTATTACAGACTTGTACATGCAGAAATTGACGCATTTTTGCATGTTATGTTTGTGTATTTTTATTACGGCTTGAAGAAGGGCAACGGCTCAAGCTTGAAGCGGTTGAGCTTATAAAGCCTGTCGATTCTAGCCTTTGTCTCTTCGTCCTCGCATATTCCGGTACGAATATATCTGTCGAGCACAGCGTATGTAAAGCCGAGGTTATCTTCGTCCGTTTTGCCGCAGAGACCGTCGCTGGGAACCTTATAGACAAGATATTCGGGAAGTCCCAGCTCCATGCCGACCTGCTTTACTTCCTCGACTGTCATTCCTGCAAGGGGAGCAAAATCGCCTGCGGAATCGCCGTAGCGTGTGGAGTAGCCAACCCAGTCCTCAGAAAGGTTGCAGGTATTTACAACTCTGCCGTTATGATTCTGGGATACGGCATAAAGGGTTGTCATGCGCACTCTGGGAGGGAGATTTATCTGTGCCTGCCTTGTCATTTCGGGAATTCCCGCATCGGCAATGGCACCGATAAGGGCATCCACCATCGTCTTGATATTTACTGTGATACGCTTTATTCCAAGATGCTCAAAAAGCATATCAACATCGGGCATATCGGGCTGGATACCGTTGGGCATGGATACACCTATTACTCTGTCCTTTCCAAGAGCGGCAACGCACAGCGCCGCTGCAACGGTGGAATCCTTGCCCCCTGAAATGCCGATTATGGCATTGCAGCCCTTGCCGTTGTTTTCAAACCACTCTCTTACCCATTCAATCGCTCTTTTTGTTACGTCCTTTGCATCAAAGCTCATATTTCTCACTCCTTGTTTATTATCAGCTTTGCTATTGCCTGCGCACATTCCTTCGGGTCAAGTATCCCGTCGGACATATCAAAGCCTTCTGCCCTGAGCCGCTGGGCAAGCTCCACCGCCTGGGGAACATCCAGTCCGTGGTCACGCAGAAGTTTTGTCTGAGTGAAGACCTCACATGGCTCGCCCTCTATGAGTATCTTCCCGCTGTCTATTACTATTACCCTGTCTGCCTGTGCTGCTTCGTCCATATAATGGGTTATCAGCACGATGGTAATGCCCTGGTTTCTGCAGAGTGAGATAATTGCATTCATTACCTCTTCCCTGCCCCTTGGGTCAAGCATGGCTGTGGGTTCATCAAGCACAATACACTCAGGCTGCATTGCAATGATGCCTGCAATGGCGATTCGCTGCTTCTGTCCGCCTGACAGCTTATGAGGTGCGTGAAGTCTGTATTCGTACATATCGACAGCCTTCAGCGCATCATCAACCCTCTTTCGTATCTCCGCCGAGGGGATTCCCAGGTTTTCAGGTCCGAATGCCACGTCTTCCTCTACTATTGTTGCAACTATCTGATTGTCGGGATTCTGGAAAACCATACCGACTCTTCTGCGTATCTCTGTCAGAAGCTCTTCGTTTTCAGTGTCCATATCATTTACATACACCTTGCCGCCTGTGGGCAGCAGTATCGCATTGAAGTGCTTTGCTATGGTTGATTTTCCTGAGCCGTTATGACCGAGCAATGCTACAAATTCGCCTTTTTTTACGGATATGGAAATATCGTCAAGGGCTGATTCGCTTTTTTCCTCATCGGTTTCGTATGAAAAGCACAGGTGCTCTGTGCGAAGGATCTCACTCATTGTTTTTCTCCTTTAATAGGGTCTTTTTGGCGGTGGGTTAGAGACAAGTCTGCAATCCTGACAGCAGTACCCGAAGCCTATTGCATCAGGATACTCACATCTCCACGGTCTTCCGCAGGAGGGACACAGTCCGCTGTCATTGCGCTCGTCTGTCAGCACATAATAGTATACCACAATACCCGATGATTCCTCAAGCCCCATTGCCAATCTTCTGCCGCTGAGGGAAAGCTGGGAATCGGGTCTGCTGAGCATCATGAAGGCAAAGGCATCTCCAACCCCCATTTTATACTGCGTGCGGAAGCTTTTGTAAAGCTTCTGCCAGTCAAACAGCTCGCTGAAATCCTCGAACTGCCCTCCCAGTCTGAAGCGGCGCAGCGGGAATCCCCTTCGGCAGTCACAGCAGATCACGGGGGAAACCTGAGCATCAAGGTCGGCGTACAGCACAAGCCCCGAGGGTTTGCTGCAGCGGCAGCTGCTTTCAAGGTCGGCATTTATCCCTGCATACTCAAGCTGGGGTGTCTGAGCACACATCTTTACAAGCCGCGACAGGCACACCTTTGTATCTGCGCTGAAATTCTCATCGTCAAGAGAATGCATATCAAAGGCTGCAACTATGCTCTCGTAGCAGTCGTTCATTACGGTGCTGCTCCGCCAGCCTTCAATTATCAGCCCGTTATCCACAAGGGATGCGAAAAAATTATCCAGAGCACGGGAAAACTCCGCAATAAATCCGTCGTCAAAGCGCGACGGTCTGAATCTGAATCTGAAGTTATACAAAAATATTACCCTTTCTTCAAAAAAGGTATTGACAATAGTTAGGTGCCTAAGTATAATATAATCAAGTTAGGAGCCTAACTATTATTTGTGAGGTGATTTTTTTGAAAAGAAGTGATCTGATTTTTAAGCTGCACAGAATAGGACGTTCTATGCACAGACATCCTGCCCACGCAGGAAAACGTTCACACGGCAGAGGAAGACTGCTCTCCCTTCTCAGCGAGCACGAGGGTATTACCTCCCATGAGCTGGCTGAGCTTCTCGACGTGCGCCCTTCTTCTCTTTCCGAGATGATGAGCAAGCTTACCGAAGAGGAGCTTATTATCCGCACCCCTGATGAAAAGGATAAGAGGGTTTCGCATATCTCTCTCAGCGACAAGGGAAAAGAGCTTCTCAGCGAAATCGAAGCAGACCGCGAAGAGGATGCAAGCCGCATCACTGCCTGCTTTGACGACGGTGAGGTCGAGCAGTTTGCAGCCCTTTGCGACAAGCTCTGCACACATCTTGAAGAGCTTGACAGAAGCTGCCCCTGCGATGAGCTTCCTCCACCTCCGCCCTTTGACCCATTCGGCATGCCGCCTCCCCATCATCACGGTCACCACGGATGCCGTCACAAGCCAAAGCCCAGAAAGCTCTGATTACAGGTCTCTGAGCATCTGCTCAAACTCGTCACAGGGCATATTCTCCGCAATGGCACGGGCTCTCAGCTCCACTGCCTTTGCGGTCCATTCGTTCATTTCATCCTTTGTCATCTTCCCGTTTGTCATACGGGCATAACGGGCTTTATAGACTCTGGTATATGCAGCGGAAACAGGGTTTCCTTTCTGCTTTTTCTCATATTTTCTGCGGGCTCCCACCTCGCGGCAAAGCTTGCCGCTGCCGTCGGGAGCTTTTCTGTCGCAGAATTTTGCAAGTCTGTTGGCAGGAAGAAAATACTTTCCGCAGCAGCCGCAGGGTCTGGGGATGACCTCCCCTTCAAGCGCCTGACAGAATATCCGCTGCACGAAGGAAAGAAAGCTGCCTTCGGAAACATATCTGCACAGTTTCTTTTTCCCCGATGCATCCGCAAGAATGAGCTTTTCTTCGGGATTTTCCAGGGGCATCCTGTCAAATTCAACCGATGCAAAGGCATCTTCCATTCTCCCCGTTTCTTCAAGGGCTGCCAGAAACGGTGCTGCAATATCTCTGCAGAATTTCAGCGCATTGAGGGCTGAAAGATACATATCGCAGAGCCACTCGCACTTTCTCTTCCACTCTTCAACCGCTGCGCTGTCCCCCGACACCACATCAAACCCCCTGAAAAGAGGGCTTTTTTCAATCAGGGAGATAAGCGTTGTATTCTCCCTTTCAATGCGGCTGTAGGGAGGAAGCTTTGACAGAAGCTTATCCACAACGTCAAAGGTATCGGCACATCGGTGGAGATTTCTGCTGTATTCCTCGCTGCGCTCAAAACGCAGAAGTACATTCTTCTGTGCAGCACAGGCAGAATAAAGCACATCAAGCCGCTCGATACTGAGATTCATATATGAAACCAGCAGGTCTCCCGCTCTGTACTGCCTTCCCCCTGCGTATATGTTTCCGCCATGCCAGTAGTATTCAAATTGTTTCATGGGCTGACCTCGATTCGAATTAGATGTATAGATTATACATTGACAATGATTCTATGTCAATAAAACAAACCGGGGACTTTCGTCCCCGGTTTCAGTATTATCAGTATTTTACGGGATTTGCAGTGAGGTACTTCTTGACCATCAGTGCTACCTTGAATACGATCGCATGGTCGAACTCTCTCAGGTCAAGACCTGTGAGCTTCTTGATCTTCTCAAGACGGTATACAAGGGTATTTCTGTGAACGAAGAGCTTTCTGGAGGTCTCGGAAACGTTCAGGTTGTTCTCAAAGAACTTCTGAATGGTAAAGAGGGTTTCCTGGTCGAGAGACTCAATGGAGCCCTTCTTGAATATCTCGCGAAGGAACATATCGCAGAGGGTTGTGGGCAGCTGATAGATAAGACGTGCGATACCGAGATTCTCATAGCTTGTGATGGTCTTCTCAGTGTCGAATACCTTACCGACCTCAAGAGCTACCTGTGCTTCCTTGAAGGAACGGGCAAGGTCCTTGATGCCTGTTACAGTGGTACCGATACCTACCACGCAGTGGGTGTAGAACTCACTGGAGAGGGTATCAACGATAGAACGGGCAAGCTTTTCAAGATCCTTTGCGTCGATGCCGGGACGGATCTCCTTGACCAGTGCGATGTCGTTCTCATTGATGTTGATAACAAAGTCCTTTGCCTTGTCAGGGAAGAGCTGCTGAACGATGTCATAGGTGGAAACATCGGTGCGTGTAGTGGTGCGGATAAGGAAGCATACACGGCTTACATCCGCATTGAAGCGCAGCTCGCGGGCTTTGAGGTAGATATCGCCGGGGAGGATGTTATCAAGAATGACGTTCTTGATAAAGTTTCCTCTGTCGAACTTCTCATCATAATACTGCTTGATGGAAGCAAGAGATACTGCTAAAATGGATGAGTACTTGGATGCCTGATCATCAACACCGGATACAAATACTGCATACTCGTTGTGAGGCTTGCCGCCGAAGGGACGGTATGTATAGCCATCTGCAACAAAAGCGTCAGATGAAGCAACCTGCTCAGGGGTGACGCTGTTGTTGACTTCACCTACTCTGACAAGATCACTGCATGCGATTACTACGCCTGTATCATCGACAACACCAATGGTTCTGTCAATGGTATCTCTCATCTGATGAACTACACTCTGGAACAATCTGTTTGACATTTTGCTCTCTCCTCGTCAATCAATTTACACAGGCGAATACGCTTACCTATGTGGCATAACTGCCAATACAAATCCTCTAATATGCATTTTACCTAAAACAAGTTCATTTTGCAAGCCTTTTTGTTGTATTTTTTAAATTTTCTTGTTATTTCATACAAATAAAGTGACTTTCTTTGTGATACATGGTGAATGGTTTTCGCTTTTTTGCTCAAAATTGCGCGATAAAATTTATATGCCCGTTTTATTTTCCAATTTTTATATAACACTGGATTTACCAAAGAATATGTGATATAATGTTTTGAGTTAATCTTCATTCAATTTCAAGTAATTTATCCGGAGGGATTTTTATGAAGCTTATTCTTGCTATTGTCAATAATGATGACAGCCCTGTTGTTGCTCATAATCTTACCGCAAACGGCTTTTCTGTCACAAAGCTCGCCACTACAGGCGGCTTTCTCAAGGCAGGCAACACTACCTTCATCGTCGGTACAGAGGATGAAAAGGTCTCAGATGTCATTTCTATTATAGAGACCCACTCAAAGAGACGCACTCAGATTGTTCCCACCTCCATCGGTGAGACCTCTGCAATGTTTGAATCCGCTCCCCTTGAGGTTTCTGTCGGCGGTGCAACGATCTTCGTCCTTGACGTTGAGCAGTTCAAAAAGTGCTGACACTCAATAAACTCACCGGGGAATTTTCAGGCAACGGAGAGCTTCTCTCCCGCTGCGCCTCACTGCTTGATTCCGGAAAGTTTCCCCATGCGGTGATCGTTGAAGGTGAAGACGGGCTTGGAAAAAGCACCTTTTCGCGTCTTATCGCAAAGGGTCTGCTCTGCAGCGGCGACCATCCGCTCTGCGGAGAGTGCGCCCACTGTCTCAAGGTTTCAAAGGGGATTCACCCTGACCTGATGATAGTCAGAGGAGAAGGAAAATCGGGCAGCATAAGCGTTGATTCAATCAGAAATGTGCGCTCGGATGCCTACACCCCCCCCAACGAAGCGCGGCGAAAGGTTTATATAATAGAAGACTGCGAAAAGCTGCCGGCAGCTTCCCAGAATGCTCTGCTGAAGGTCTTTGAGGAACCTCCTGCAGGCGCTGTCTTTATTCTCACCTGCCGCTCAAGGATGTCACTGCTGACCACCATACTGTCCCGTGCAAGGGTCTTTTCTCTGCTTCCTGTCACTGAATCGGAGGCATGTGAGCGGGTCGCTTCCATTAGAAACGATGTATCTGCCGACAGTATTCAGGGCGCGGTGCGCTCCTGCGGCGGAAATATCGGGCTTGCCCTCTCCCTTATCGCTCCCGACGGCTCATTTACTGCCAGCGAATGGGAGCTTAAAGCCCGCGAGATCGCTCTGGCGCTGTGCTCGGCGCAGGAGCAGGAGCTTCTCAGGGCATGTATCACAGTCGGCTCTGACCGCAGTCATGTGATGCGCGTGCTTGACAGTCTTTATAACATTGTGCTTCACGCCTGCGAGCTGTCTGTTGGCTCAAAAATCAATGCCTCTTCCGAGGCATCCACCCTTTCGAAGACTGTTTCTCTTGAAAGACTTTTCTCTATCCGCAGCGAAATTGACGACCTGAAGGCAGGTCTCAATGCAAATGTCGGACTGCGTGCGCTGTTTCCCTGTGTCATGTGCGCAAAGCTCCGAAGAGCTGCCGGTAAATAAATATATATTATAATAGGTATGGAGATATTTTATGGCTGATATTATTGGCGTTAAATTCCGAAACGGCGGCAAGGTTTACTATTTTGCCCCCAACGAGGATGAATTTCAGATTGGCGACGGCGTTGTTGTTGAAACCGCAAGAGGTATCGAATGCGGTGAAGTGGCAATAGAGCGCCGCACCATTCCCGATGAAAAACTGGTATTCCAGCTCAAGCCCGTTATTCGCAAGGCCACGCAGGAGGACCTCGATAAGGTCGAGGAAAACCGCAAAAAGGAAATTTCCGCCTTTGAGACCTGCGAAAAGAGAATTTTAAAGCACGGACTTGACATGAAACTTGTCAGTGTTGAATATGCTTTTGACGGAAGCAAAATGCTCTTCTGCTTCACCTCGGACGGAAGAGTGGATTTCCGCGAGCTTGTAAAGGACCTTGCAGGCATTTTCCGCACAAGAATTGAGCTTCGTCAGATCGGCGTCAGAGATGAAGCCCGTATGCTCGGCGGTCTCGGTATCTGCGGCAGACCCTTCTGCTGTGCTACCTTCCTCAATGAATTCCAGCCCGTTTCCATTAAAATGGCAAAGGAACAGGGACTTTCACTCAACCCCGTCAAGATTTCCGGCACCTGCGGAAGACTTATGTGCTGCCTTAAGTATGAGCAGGCTGCTTATGAGGACCTTCTGAAGGTCACCCCCAGAATCGGTGCCAATGTCGGCACTCCCGACGGCAGAGGCGTTGTGGTTGACCGCAATCTCATTTCAGGCAACGTGCGCGTTGCTCTGGAAGGCGATACGGAAACCGCTCCGAAAACATATCACGTTTCAAAGCTCCACTTCCACAGCGGAAGAAAGCAGGAAGCTGCTCCCGAGGAAGAAGAAACTGTTCTGTCCCCTGAAGAAGAGCTGGAGCTTGCTTCCATCGTCGATGATGCAAAGCCCGCAGAAAAAAAGCATGAAAACAAGCCCAGACATCAGAACTCCTCTCAGGGCGGAAACCACAGCGGCGGCAATAACCGCAACAAGAACAAAAACCGCAGCAACAACAACAACAACAATAACAACAATAATAATAACGGCGGCAATCAGAACAATTCTCAGAAGCCCCAGGGTAGCAAAAACCACAACGGCGGAAACCGTCAGAATCACCATCACGGCAAAAAGCCCGGCAATAATCACAAGAGCGCTGCACAGCAGGAAAAACCTTCTGATGCAAACTGAGTAAATTTATGTTGATTTTTTGCTCATAGGGTGCTATAATCAAGGCAATCAAATTAATAGGAGGAAAAAACCATGGCATATGTAATCAATGACAACTGCATTTCCTGCGGTGCTTGCGAAGGCGAGTGCCCTGTATCTGCTATCTCTGCAGGCGACGGCAAATACGTCATCGACGCTGATACCTGCATCTCCTGCGGCGCTTGCGCAGGCGTTTGCCCCGTAGAGGCTCCCGCAGAGGCATAATTACCTCACAACAAGTTTTGCAGCGGTGAAGGGAACTTCACCGCTGCTTTTCTTTGCCTATCTGTTGTGTTTCTGTTTACAAATCTGACACAACATATCGTTATCGGGCAGTTTTTTCAAACAATTACCGTTGTTTTTGTGTAATTTTCTGACAAACCTTTAACCGTATGGTTACAATTCGGTTACAAGGGCTTTTCTGTTATTTTGCACAACTTTCTTGGGGTGTTTTTCGTAACTTCCACCTGAAGCCATTATGTAAACGGCGTATTTTCGGCTTTTTTCGAGGGTGTACATATTCACTTTGCCTATTGACGCTCATTTTGTTTGTGCAAACTTACCAAAAACCAAAAAAGTTACAATTTGACATTTTTATTCTCCAAAGCTATAATTACAATCGATGACGGAGAGGTGCGCCTTTTCGTCCGGATGTTGAATTTATTAGGATTGGAGTAAGAGTTGTGATCAGATTCGCAGAAAAAGCTAATCGCACCCTGCGTTTCATGCGCGGACGTGTTGGCTCTGTGCTTATGCTGACTCTTGTTTGCTTCATCTGTGCCATATGCTTCTCTTCCTATATGTCCCCCATGGAATCAGGAAAAGAGAATCTGAATATTTTCGTCAACGACACAGAAACCCGCGAGATCGTTGTTCAGTCCGGTGTTGCACTGGCTGGCAGCGAGGAGATCGTTGTCCGTCTCAGCGACAGCGACACAAGAGAGTCGGTCAATACAGATATTACATATAATGTTACAGTTTACGATGCAGGCAATGCTGTTTCCTATGAGAGCAGCGCATCCACCGTTGCTGAGTTCCTCAGCGACAACGCTATCTCCCTCGGCAGATATGACGAGGTAACCCCTGCACTTACCGACAGCCTTTACAACTACATGGTAATCGTCGTTGACCGTATTACCTATGAAGATGTCACCACAAACGAGATCATCGCCTGCAAGACCGTCAAGGTCGAGACAAGCGAGCTTCTCAAGGGTGAAACAAGAATTGTTGCTGCAGGCTCTGACGGTCTCAAGACCATCGTTACCAGAAAGATCTATGTTAACGGCGAGTATTCCCACTCTGAGGTCATCAGTGAGGAAATCACCACCGCAAGCATTAACCGTATTGTTCAGGTAGGCACCCGCATTGAGGAAGCTCCTGTTTCTGACAGAGATACCTCCAAGACCTTCACCGACTCCGCAGGACGCTCTGTTGCCTACACCAAGGTCATCAAGGGTAAGGGCAATGCCTACACCGCCGAGGTCGGCACCACCGGCGAAACAGGACGCGCTCTTTCTGTTGGCGTTGTTGCTGTTGACCCCGATGTCATCCCCTACGGTACCAGACTTTACATCACTTCCTCTGACGGTAAGTATGTTTACGGCTACGCACTGGCTGCAGACACAAACTCTGTTGTTGAGAGCGGCGCTGCTGTTGCAAGCCTCTTCTATGACAGTGAGTCTCAGTGCAAGTCCTTCGGTACAAGAGATATCACCATTTACATTCTCGAAAACTGAAATGACTGACAGGGTTCCTTTTGGAACCCTGTTTTTTTATGAGAAAAGGACTGCAGATATTCTGCAGTCCTTTTCTCTATGCTGCGTTGATACGCGCTGCAAGAACAGTAATGTCGTCATCCCCCTCCCCTCTTGCCGCTCTTGCCTTTGCCAGAAGCGACCGTGACAAGGTGCGCATATCGGTTATCTCACAGGAGCATAGCTCTTTCTCAAACCATTCATCCTCATCGGGTACTCCGTCGGACATCATTATTATTATATCCCCCTCAGTCAGGGCTGTCTCCGATTCGGCATACTCAACCTCCCTGAGAATCCCAAGAGGCAGTGAGGGCTCATCTATCCTGCGCACTCCGTCCTCCGACATGATATAGGTCCTGACTGCCCCCGCCTTGCACAGGTACGCTTTTCCGGTGAAGAGATTTACCTTTGTCACATCAAGGGTCGCAAGGGATTCATCCTCTGATTTTACAAGCAGAGCGGAATTAACAACCTTCATCGCGCCTTCAAATCCAAAGCCCGCGCGCAGAAGTCTGCCTGTCAGACCGCAGGTCATTGCGCTGTCCACCGCCGCTCTGCCTCCGCTGCCCATGCCGTCGCTGATTATCATTATGGCATTTCCGTCATCATCGAGGAATGCTTCGTAGGCATCGCCGCACAGTTTTTCGTCTCTGCAGCAATGCTGCGCTGCGCCGAATTCTATCTGCAGATTCGGCAGCTGGCTTGCACTCAGCGTAAACTCCGAACCGCCCTCTATTACGGGCTTCGTCAGACCGATTTCCAGCGCATCCTCCAGCTCGTATATCAGCTCGCTGCGGGCTATGGCTCTGTTTCTGCGCCCTCCCACTTTTGCTGTAACAGACATTCTGCCTGTGCTGTTCACTATGCATCTGACACTTTCGGGAATATATCCTGAGCGGTGCAATGCCTCACTTACCGCTGCTGATGCTTCCTCATCGGTTGTATCCTCATGCTGTGTCTGCTGCGCAAGCTCTGTCAGCATAAGGCTGACCCCTCCAAGCTGGTCACCTATGACCGACCTGACATGGGCTATGCGCTGTCTGGCGCTCTCTTTTGCTGTGAAATCTGCATAATTGCGGTTTATTTCATCCATCATTTCGTCTGAGCGCGCACATCGCTGACGAAATTCCATAGGCAGAGTTTTTGCTGACAGCGCGCCTTTTTCCTTCAGCACAGGGGTCAGAAGCTCCATGGCGCTCTGGGTTTCCTCTCTGGCGCACTCCCAGCAGTGCTTTGAAATAGGGCATTTTGTGCATACATTTTCAGTGCTCTGTCTGTATATCTGCTCAATGCCGGGTGATTTTTTCTTTCCAAGCTTGCGCGACACCATATCCACTGTGTCGGAAACACTCCGCAGCGCCTTTGCTGCACCTTCAAGCTTTTTCGCCACCATGGTCCCCGGCAGCGGTTCGATGGATTTTGTACGCATTATACCCGTTCTTTCAAAGAGTGCTGTCATTGAGCTTTCAGGGATTACTCTGAACAGTATCGCCGCTGTAAGCACCTCTGCAATAAGGAATATATTGACCGTCCCCGACATGAATGAGGCTGTTCCTATCACTGCCGCTGCTGCTACAGCCGAGGCAATGGTTCCAAGATACGAGAACACCCCTGCCGCAAGTCCCGATATTGCACACATTCCTGCAATGGCAAGTCCGCTGCCTGATGCTGCAAATACCGCTCCGCAGGCAACACCCGCAACTGCTCCTCCTGTTTCTTTCCTTGCCCTTGCCGCATTCAGCACTGCAAGAAGCACCACCGCACGGCCTATTGAAAAACCGTAAATGCTTATTCTGCACAGACCTGCCGCGATCATGCACAGAGACACTATCAGAGCAGTGTACTCCTGCCTTTCAAGGGCATAAAGCCGCCCTGCCCTTATGCTTTCAAATGCCCTTGCGATAAAGTATGCCCCTGCGGCGGCAAACACTCCGTCAGAAGCATAAAGGGCTATGTCATAGGATAATTTCGCACCTATCGAGCCGGATATCACAGTACCCGTCAGCACCGTTGCAGCCATCGCCGCGCAGGGGATAAATGCCGGGTGCGAATACACCTTTTTAAGCTCTGTACACGCCCAGCGTATTCCTGCAACCGCAATCACCGTCGCCACTGTGCGAAGCCTGTCCTGCTCTGTGAAGGGCAGAAAGCTCCCTGCTATGACTCCTATGCCTGCCAGCGCGCAGTATCCGTGAGGAACTCCCGCCACAAACGCCGTGCCGAATGGGTTCATTATCCCTCCAAGGGATGCGCAGCTCATAAGGATTCCGCATATCAGCACCCCTATTTTCATTCCGACGGTCTTTGATATTCTTTTAAGAGGGGCTGCCACTCTGCCGGGATTCATACTTCTCACATTCATTATACTTCCTCCTTGCTTTCTCTATTCTATATCTCCGCCGCCGCGAAATCTGTCGCGCCCCAGAGGTCGTATTTATGAACAATCGGAGGATTTATTGTGAACTAAACAGTAATTGACACACCTTGCTCGGAGGCTGTATAATAATTGCAGTTAAGGCAATAAGAATTTCTGCTTCTGAGTTTTGAAAGGTGCGGTTGTATGAAATCGTTTTTTAAATGCGTTTCGCTGATTCTTGTATTCGTTCTTGTGATGATTCCCCTCATCGGCTGCGACAGAGCTGAGCTTTCTGCTCCTTCCTCCGTCACTGTCAGCACTGCCACGGTCACATTCCCCGAGGGCAGAAACGTGCGCCAGTTCGCCTCAAGACTTGAGGATAACGGCGTGTGCTCTGCTGAGGATTTTATCGCTGCCTGCTCGGACTACGACTGGTCGCAGGAATATGATTTTCTCCCCTCCTGGGACATCCTCTCTGCCCGTCCTTACCCCCTCGAGGGTTACCTTTTCCCCGATACTTACGAATTCTTTATCGGTGAGGATCCTCACTCCTGCGTGCGCAGATTCCTGAACAACTTCAGCCGCCGCGTTACCGACGAGATGATCGCAGACTGCGATTCTGTTGGTCTGACCCTCGATGAAGCAATTATTCTCGCTTCCATTATCGAGCGCGAAACAAATGTGTATTCTGAATCTGCCAGGGTCTCTGCTGTTTTCCACAACAGAATGAACAACCCCACAGGCTACAAGGGCATAGACGGCACCTATACAGGCGGATATTTCCAGTCGGATGCCACAAAGTTTTACCCCTATGTCTACGGCGAGGAACTCCCCGAAGGTTTTGTCAGCGAATATAACACCTATAATTTTGCAGGACTGCCGAAGGGCTCCATCTGCTGCCCCGGTCTTGCATCCATCAAGGCTGCCATCTATCCCGATGCAGAATGTGACGCGCTGTTCTTCTACACCGATAAGAATTCTGCACATTATTATGCTGTTTCCTACGACGAGCATCTTGAAAATATAAAATACTGCAAGGATAACGGTCTTGCATAGAATATACGGCACAACAAAAGGAGCCTCAGTATCTGAGGCTCCTTTATTCTTACAGCGGAAGCTCCTCCGCTATTTTTCTTTTTTCAAAATAAACATAGCTTTTTAACCCCGCTGCAATCAGAATCTCTCTTACAGTATCAAAATCCGAGGTCAGGTACTTTGCATCGTGAGCGTCGCTGCCTATGGTCACAAGCCTGCCCCCTATTTCGGCATAGCGGTTTATTATCTCGATTTCAGGGGACGGTGTGCCGCCGTTTTTTATGGCAGTGGTATTTATCTCAAGGGCTTTGCCCTTTTCGATAAGCAGTGAAAGAATTTCGTCGTAGCGCTTTGCATACCGCTCGTAAGGCATCTCTCTGCCGTCTCGCCCTACGATATAGCGCAGCGGATATGTAAGATGGGCAAGGGAATCAAAGGCACCCATCCCGACTGTTTCCAATATCTCATCAAGGTACAGCATGTACGCTTCGTGAGGGTCTGCGGATGTGAAATCAGAAAAATAAAAGTCCTCGCGGTTTCTCAGGTTATGTATTGAGCCGAGTATAAAATCCCACTCATACGATGCGAGATAATCCTCCGCCAGCTGAGGAAAATGCACCCCCTGACCGATTTCGGTGCCGCAGAGAATTTTAAGATCAGGATACTCAGCTCTGAGCAGCTCTATCTCTCCTGCGCATTTCAGATGATTCTCCTTTTCCGATGCATATGTATCGGGCAGGATATCCAGATGGTCGGTTATTGCAATGACTTTCAGCCCCAGCGCACAGGCTTTTTCAAGCTGTTCTTTCAGTGTGCTTATTCCGTCAAAGGAGTAGGTTGTATGAACATGGCAGTCTGCCAGAGGAAACTTATACATATCACTTCACCTCTTGTTGTTGATTTTAACATATCGCTCTGTAATATTGCAATAATATGCTTGATAATTTTAGAACAAAGTGCTACAATCTACGCAGAACAAAAGGGAGGTTCCGCTATGAGAGCTGTTATTACCGTTATTGGCAAGGATATGGTAGGTATCCTTGCAGGAGTTTCCACCATCTGCGCTGAGAATAACGCCAATGTTAC
>JAZUPA010000154.1:0-4098 GCA_045604945.1 Acutalibacteraceae bacterium | reverse complement strand
CTGAATTTCCAAAATATAAATTATTTCGTTTTTTCGGGGTGTTATGTTGACAAGAAGTAACGAAAGTTTGTTGACAAACTGAAATACGGAAAAATCTCTGTTTCGGGCCGTTCAGATGTTGATGTCACTGAAACACCTCATCCACTGTTTTGCTTCGCAAAACGATCCCCCTTCTCCTCAAGGAGAAGGCTTGACAGTGTGAAAAATAAAACCGATGTGCAGAGCACATCGGTTTTAACTGCTTATTCAGCGCCTTTGGGCTTGCCGCAGCACTTCTTGTATTTCTTGCCGCTTCCGCAGGGGCAGGGAGCGTTGGGTCCTACCTTCTTGCCGCCACGAACGGTTCTCGACTGAGGATCACTGCCGTCCCCTGAGGTCTCTGCGGGCATTATAAGCTGCTTTCTCTGGGCAGCCTCAGCCTCGGTGCGGGGTTTTGCTCTCAGTATATTCATTGTGGTGTTCTCCTTGATGAGAGCTATCATCTCGTCAAACATCTCAAAGCCTTCCATTGTATATGCAACTACGGGGTCCTTCTGAGCGTAAGCGCGAAGGTTTATACCGCGCTTGAGGTCATCCATTGCATCGATATGATCCATCCAGAGGGTGTCAACAACCTTCAGCAGCACCTTGCGCTCAAGCAGGCGCATGATGCCCTTCTTTCCAAAGGCTTCGTCAAACTCCTGCTCCTTCTTCTCGTAGAGCTCATGGGCTCTCTCGATAAGTATCTGAGTAATCTGCTCAGGCTCTACATCAAAAAGCTCCTCCTCGGTGTAGACAAAATCCTCAGGAGTGGTCAGCAGTTCCATATAATGGGCGCGGAGGGATTCGAAATTCCAGTTGTACTTGGCGTCTCCGCTGAGCCAGCGGGCGACATTTGCACTGATGGAATCATCCACCATCTTCAGTATCTTGTCACGCAGGTCTTCTCCTGCAAGCACCTGATCACGCTCGCGGTAGATTATCTCACGCTGACGGTTCATAACGTCATCGTACTGCAGAACGTGCTTTCTGATGCCGAAGTTTCTGCCTTCTATATTCTTCTGGGCATTTTCAATGGTCTTGGATACCAGACCTGCCTGGACAGGCATATCCTCTTCCACCTTCATCATGTCCATAACTGTCTTGATTCTCTCGCCGCCGAAAAGACGCATGAGGTCATCGTCCAGAGCTACAAAGAACTGGCTTTCGCCGGGGTCGCCCTGACGTCCTGAACGTCCGCGCAGCTGGTTATCGATTCGGCGTGATTCGTGCCGCTCGGTGCCGATTATCAGCAGACCGCCTGCCTCACGGACTCTGTCAGCCTCTTCCTTGATGGTCTTGTTGTACTGAGCAACCAGCTCAGTAAAGCGTCCGCGGATTGCAAGAACAGCCGCATCATCGGTCTCGCTGTAGGAATTGCACTCGGAGATGAGCATTTCCTCATACTCCCAGTCGGGCTCCTTTGCGCTCATTGCCTTTTCGCGCTCTTCGGCAAATTCCCGGCGAAGCTGCTGCTTTGCCATGAACTCAGCATTACCGCCCAGCATGATATCGGTGCCTCGTCCTGCCATGTTGGTTGCGATGGTGACAGCACCGAGACGTCCTGCCTGAGCGACTATCTCAGCTTCTCTTGCATGCTGCTTTGCATTGAGCACCTCGTGCTTTATTCCTGCTCTTGTCAGCTGCTTTGAAAGCAGCTCGGACTTTTCAATGGAAATGGTACCTACAAGTACAGGCTGTCCCTTTCCGTGGGCTTCGATTATTCTCTGAATGACAGCGCGGAACTTTGCAGCCTCGGTGGAATATACCACGTCGGGCATATCGTTTCTGATCATGGGCTTGTTGGTGGGAACCTCCACGCAGTCAAGCTTGTAGATCTCGCGGAATTCGTCCTCTTCGGTAAGGGCGGTACCTGTCATACCCGAAAGCTTCTTGTAAAGACGGAAATAGTTCTGGAAGGTAATGGTTGCAAGGGTCTTTGACTCGTTTGCCACCTTTACCCCTTCCTTTGCCTCTATCGCCTGATGGAGGCCCTCGTTGTAACGGCGTCCGTACATGAGACGGCCTGTGAATTCGTCAACGATTATGACCTCGCCGTCCTGAACGACGTAGTCAATATCCTTTATCATTATACCGTGGGCGCGGATAGCCTGGTTGATATGATGGGCAATACGCTGGGTATGCTCATCGTCGTCGGTGAGGTTTTCAAGTCCGAATTCCTGCTCTGCCTTTGCAACGCCGCGCTCGGTAAGGGTACAGGTGCGCGCCTTTTCGTCTACAACGTAATCTGCATCGGCAACATCATCGCGGTCCTCCATCTCTTCCTTGTCGTTGTCCGCAACGATTCTCGCCTGCTTCAGGCGCTTTGCAAAACGGTTTGCAAGGGTATAAAGCTCACTGGAGGCTTCGCCCTTGCCCGAGATGATAAGAGGAGTACGGGCTTCATCTATAAGTATGGAGTCAACCTCGTCAACGATTGCGAAGGTATGTCCGCGCTGAACCTTCAGCTCTGCGTAGGGTACCATGTTGTCGCGCAGGTAGTCGAAGCCGAACTCGTTGTTTGTTCCGTAGGTGATATCGGCATTGTATGCCTCGCGTCTCTCTTCAGCATCCATACCCGTTGTGATGATGCCGACCTTGAGTCCCTGCCAGCGGGGAACCTTGCCCATCCACTCGCTGTCGCGGCGGGCAAGATATTCGTTGACAGTTACAACGTGAATACCGTCCCCTGAAAGGGCGTTGAGGTAGGAAGGAAGAGTTGCCACGAAGGTTTTACCTTCACCTGTCTTCATTTCGGCGATTCTTCCCTGATGGAGAATGATGCCGCCCAGAATCTGGACAGGATAATGCTTCATGCCGAGCACACGCCAGCTTGCCTCGCGGCATACCGCGAAAGCATCGCACAGAATATCGTCAAGGGTCTCCCCTGCAGCAAGTCTGCCCCGGAGAACATCGGTCTGTGACTTGAGCTCGCTGTCGCTCATTGCCTGATATTTGCTCTCAAGGTCAAGCACCTTCTGCTTGAGGGGCTCGATTCTCTTGAGCTCTCTTTTTGAGTAGTTGCCGAAAAAGGCTGCAAGTATATTCATATCGTTTCGGCGTAAATTACGCCACGCCTCCTTTTCTTTTTGCCAATATACATTTTTATTGTAACACATATATATTGTATTAACAATCATTTTTTGACGAAGATAATGTGTAGTGTTTAATTTGTAACGATTATTAATAATTTGTTATTGTTTTTCGGTAAATATTATGTTGACTTTCCGTCCCTTCCGTGATACACTGTACCTGTCTCACGGGGAAATCTGCCCTTTTCCGTGAAGCGCAGCTGAAATTTTGATTTTCTGCTTGCTTTTTGCATACCGCTGTGATATAGTGGTCTGCGGATTTTTTGAAACAGGAGGAAGGCGCATGTCTCATATATTTTCTGCAGTGCTGCTGGGTCTGGGCTCAGTTGCCGCCACAGTGGTATCCATTGCCGAGCGTGCCGTTCCCATTTCCATTGAATTTGACCTCAGCAACGACGGCGAGACCCTCTGGCAGGGCGATAAGGTCTACGACTTCGTAGGCTTTGAAAACAACGGCTTCTCCCCCGCTATCGACCGCGAGCTGGAGGCTTCTCTTGGCAGAAAAATCGGCTTTGTCAGGGATGACGAGGCTAAAGTCTGGCAGATAGACACCCTTCTTTATGAATATGTCCTTGTCCGCACCCCCGGTGCTCAGGGCGAGATTTACAAGCTGAGAGAGGAATTCTGAATATGATCAGAACCGTGCCGCAGGGCGCGGTTCTTTTTTTACTTCTATTGATTGCGGAGTGTACTTTTGTTATAATGTATAATAGGAAATTCCGCCAACACTACTTTCAGGGGTGAAATCCATGAGCAGCGAGCGTTTCAGAGCATATTCGGGCAGTGAGCCCTTTGTTTTCATAAGCTACGAAGTCGGAGGCCAAGCGGTCTTAGGAAGACAATGTCATAAATCAACTCCTTGGCTCACAGAACGACATGGCTACGATCCGACTTAATTCCGCCAACACTACTTTCAGGGGTGAAATCCATGAGCAGCGAGCGTTTCAGAGCATATTCGGGCAGTGAGCCCTTTGTTTTCATAAGCTAC
>JAZUPA010000153.1:0-13708 GCA_045604945.1 Acutalibacteraceae bacterium | reverse complement strand
TCCACCGGTGCTGCAGTTATCTTCGGTACCACCGGCGGTGTTATGGAAGCAGCTCTCCGTACCGCAGTTGAGGTTCTTGAGAACAAGACTGTCGAGCCCATCGAGTACACCGAGGTTCGCGGTATGGACGGTATCAAGTTCGCTGCTTACAATGCAGGCGGTATCACTGTAAAGACCGCAGTTTGCTCCGGTCTTGCAAACGCTGCTAAGCTCCTTGACATGGTCAAGGCAGGCGAAGTTGAGCTCCACTTCATCGAAGTCATGTGCTGCCCCGGCGGCTGCATCAACGGCGGCGGTCAGCCCGTACAGCCTGCATCCGTACGCAACACCACTGACCTCAAGGCTCTTCGTGCTCCTTCACTTTTTCCTGACCTCGTGGGCAAGGCACTGCGTAAGTCCCATGAGAACCCCGCTGTCAAGAAGGCATACGCTGAGTACCTCGGCGAGCCCAACGGACACAAGGCTCATGAGATCCTCCACACCCACTACACCGCAAAGAACAGATATTAATTGACCTGATTAAAGGGGAGAATATTGCATTGGCAATATTCTCCCCTTGTTTGGTTATAAACCTAAGAAGATGGGAGGGGGCATATTGGTTTGTGGTAAGAAAAATAAAAATGCTGGCTGGACTTTTGCCGTAACAATGGAAACCTTTTTGAACAATACCAAAAGCGCGATTTGTGTAGAGCAAATAGCGGTGAAAAGCTCAGGGACAGTGATTCATCAGAAAATAGCAAAAAATAAGCTTATATTTTCGGTTGAAAAAACTGCAGATGATATAGGTTCTGTTAGCGACTTTTATGCTAATATCAAAAATATATATTGTATTAAGAAATGGAAAAACAAGTTCTATACATTGAGCAGATGTACGGATAAATGGATTTTTTCAAATGGAAACACGGAATATAAGCGGTGGATAATAGATTTTGAAGACAACAAGAAATGTCATGTAGTATATGGAGATGTAACCCCATTGTATGCCGCTGATATTCGTAATGATATTTTGAAAATATGTGATTTTGATGAGACACCCGAGATCTTTTTTATCGATTTCGAGGGGAATGAAACATTATGCAGCAGAAAAGAAAATTCTGAAACCGAATCGTAGGGGACAACGTCTTCGGCGTCCCGATGTGAGTGCAGCGTTGGCTTGTGATAAAGGAGAATGAACATGGAAAAGAGAACCGTAAAATCAAAGATAAAAAGTTTTCTCGTAAACTTAGCGTTGAATCTGACGGTGTTAATACCTGGTGTATTGTTTGTGCTGGCAACAAAGATACAGATGGGTATGATTCCCTCGCTTCTATTTGTAGGTGCATATATAATCATTCTTGTTGCGCTGCCAATGATAATAAATATAAGGTATTGCAACAAAAACTCGGTCTATTGTTTTGTTCACTGGTGGGTGATAATGGCAGTAATCGCTGAACTGGGACTATGCATTCAGCTTTTTGTTTATCTTGATGTTCTTAAAGTGGATGATGCCATGGGTGGAACTATGCTTTTACTTCTGTATTTGATTATAAATGTGTTGATTATAATCGCATCTTTAATTTATCAGGTAATTCTTATAATCAAATATTTCGACGACAGAAAGAAAAGCACAGCTGAGGCAGCAACAGAATAAATAGATGAATCGTATGACCGTAGGGGACGGGTTTCCCGTCCCGTTAAAGGCTTCCCCTTGAGGGGAAGCCTGTGTATCGTACAAGCACGATTGACTGATGAGGTGATAATAAAGGGCTGAAAACAGCCCTTTATTTTTATATATCAACCAACAGTTGACTTTCCTGCCCTTCTGTCGTACAATATAGTTTGACAAAATACGCATAATCCGAGGTGCTGCAAAATGGCAGATAACATAGTGGCAAAAAGACTTTCAGAGCTTCGCAAGGCGGCAGGCATATCTCAGGATAAGCTGGGAGAGCAGCTTGGAATCAGCAACCGAGCTGTTTCCAAGTGGGAAAAAGGGCTTGCAATGCCATCAACACAGAATTTTATTAAGCTTTCAAAGATATTCAATGTCCCCATCGAGCATTTCTTTGCTGAGCAGACGGTGTCAAAGGCTGACATTGTCCCTCAGGGAATGGAATCCCTCAATGAGCTTTACAAAATCGGCAGAGGACCTTCAAGCTCTCACACCATGGGACCTGAGCGTGCCTGTCTTGTATTTAAAAAGCGCAACCCCAATGCAGATAAATTCAGGGTAATTCTCTACGGCTCTCTGGCAAAAACAGGCAAGGGTCACGGCACTGACTATGTTATAGAAAGAACCCTTGCACCCGTACCCTGCGAGATAGAATTTGATATGGTGGAAATAACCACTACCCACCCCAACACAATGGAGCTTTTCGCCTATGAGGGAGAAAAGCAGACCGACTATGCAAAAGTCTACAGTGTCGGCGGCGGACGAATTGTTTTCGCAGGAGACGATGCAGTAAAAGCACCCATAGTATACGAAAAAACCAAGTTTACCGACATAGCCGACTACTGCGCCGACAACAATCTCAGACTTTATGAGTATGCCGAAGAGGTAGAAGGCAGAGAGTTTCTGCGCGAGTATATGCACACAATCTGGGATGCCATGAAAGCGGCAGTCAAGGCAGGTCTCAAGGATTCAGGCACACTTCCCGGCGGACTTGAGCTGCAGAAAAAGGCGAAGTATCTCTATAATATGCAGCACATAGACGAAAAGCCCGAGACAAAGGAGGGCAGACTTGTCTGCTCCTATGCCTTTGCGGTCAGTGAGCAGAATGCGTCGGGTGAGAGGATAGTCACAGCCCCCACCTGCGGTGCGGCAGGAGTGCTCCCTGCGGTCATGTACTACCAGCAGAAAAAGAATGGTTTTTCCGATGATGAGATAGTAAATGCTCTGATAACAGGCGGAATTATAGGTAATCTTGTCAAGACAAATGCCTCTATTTCTGGTGCAGAGTGCGGCTGTCAGGCAGAGGTGGGCACTGCCTGCGCAATGGCGGCGGCTGCCCTGGCAGAGCTTTTCGGTCTTAATTTCGACAAGATAGAATATTCAGCCGAAATCGCCATCGAGCACCATCTGGGACTTACCTGCGACCCCATCTGCGGCCTTGTGCAGATACCCTGCATCGAGCGCAATGCAGTTGCCGCAATGCGCGCAATAAACGCAGTGAACCTCGCAAGCTTCCTCAGCGATACCCGAAAAATCTCCCTCGACCGCGTTATCATAACCATGAAAGAGACAGGTCAGGACTTAGCCGCCCAGTACAGAGAAACAAGTGAAGGCGGACTTGCGAATATAAAGCTGTAAAATCTGTTGTAGGGTACGGCGCTTGCCGACGTACCGCCAAACAAAAAGGCTCCCTCAGTCAGAGGGAGCCTTTGGTCTTATAGATGATTTATACTCCCGAATAAGCAGCGAAGCCGCCGTCAACGGGAACTACAACACCTGTTACAAAGCCCGATGCGTCGTTATCAACGAGCCACAGCAGAGTGCCGAGAAGCTCTTCGGGCTCACCGAAGCGTCCCATGGGGGTGTTGCGGAGAATCTTGCCTGTTCTTGCAGTGGGAGTGCCGTCCTCATTGAAGAGCAGAGCCTTGTTCTGAGCGGTGGAGAAGAAGCCGGGAGCGATGGCATTGACTCTGATGCCGCTCTTTGCAAAGTGAACTGCCAGCCACTGGGTAAAGTTCGAGATAGCAGCCTTCGCGCCGCTGTATGCAGGAATCTTTGTAAGGGGAGTGAATGCGTTCATGGAGCTGATGTTGATAATGGTAGCGCCGGGCCGGTCTATCATATCAAGAGCAAACTCCTGAGTGGGGAGCAGAGTACCCTGGAAGTTAAGGCTGAAAACGAATTCAACCCCTGCAGGGTCGAGGTCGAAGAAACTCTTGTGACCCTCTGTGCCGAAGAGCTCAGGATTGAACTCCTCGTCGTCGCAGGTTGCTCTGGGATTGTTGCCCCCTGCGCCGTTGATGAGAATATCGCACTTACCAAGCTTCTCAAGAACCTCAGCGTGAGCGGCTTTGATGCTGTCCTTCTGCAGAACATTGCAGGCAACGCCGATAGCGGTGCCGCCCTCAGCGACAATCTCCTGAGCCACAGCCTCAGCGCGCTCAAGAGCGAGGTCAAGAACAGCGACCTTAGCGCCGCTCTTAGCCAGAATCTTTGCAAAAGCAGAGCAGAGAATACCTGCGCCGCCGGTAACAACAGCAACCTTACCGGTAAGATTTGTATTTATCATGTAAAATTCCTCCTGTTATAGTTTTTGCGGAAACCATAAACGTTTACAGTATAATTATATAATCCGATGTCCGTAAAGTCAATGTGAAAAGGGTGATTTTTGTCTTTTCAACAGATAGCTGATATGGTATGATAAAAGAAAGGGGATGTGATAATATGTACAGACTGATAGCCTCCGATATGGACGGCACCCTTCTGACAACCGACAAGATAATAACCGAGAGGAACCTCTCTGCAATAAAAAGAGCGGTGGAAAAGGGCTGCATGTTCTGCCTTTCCACAGGCAGAACCATGACGGGCATAAAAAGATACCTCGGTCAGCTGGAGCTGACATCTCCTGTAATTGCCGCAAACGGCGCAGTTGTTGCCATGCCCGACGGCGAGGTGATTTACGAGATAGGAATGTCCCCTGAATCAGCCCGAACCATATACAAATACGCTCTGGAGCTTGACCTGACCCTCTGCGTTTGGTCAAAGGAGCGGCTCTACATAAACCGAAAGGACAAGTACACCGACCACTACAAAAAGGTCATCGGAATAGAGGCTGAGTTCATTGGAAATTTCGAAGACCTTGTCTCGGACGGTATTCTTAAAATCATATGGTATGCCGACGATGAAAGAATGCCCGAGCTGCACAGCTTTCTCGGCGAAAACTGCCCTGCGGATACCCGCTGGGCAAATTCCACCTCAAGAATGATAGAGTTTAACGATGTGCGGGTCTCAAAAGCCACCGCAATGCTTTGCCTTGGGGAGAAATTCGGAATAAAGAAGGAAGAAATGATAGCAATAGGGGATAACTTCAACGACCTGCCCATGCTTGAGCAGGCGGGAATGCCTGTTGCAATGGGCAATGCACCCGATGAAGTAAAGGCGCAGGCTGCTTATGTGACCGATACCAACGACAACGACGGAGTGGCAAAGGCAATAGAAAGGCTGGTGCTTTCGCCGTTGGGGAGCATGATAGAGGAAAAAATCTCAGAAGGCGCAGATGAGATAAATCTGCCCGGGGGCAGATTTGAAGAAAAGCTGCATATTGAGGCGTCCTGCCTCAGGCTTTACGGAAACGGCACTGTGATTTCCTATGACGACTATGCAAGAAAGCCCTTTGAGGGGGATGAGCTTTACGGCACCTTCCGCAGCTATTCGGCGTATTTTGGAGCAAAGCTGCTGTACATGGAGAATCTGACAATAGAGAATACCGCAGGAAAGGGTGAAGATGTGGGGCAGGCGGTTGCCGCCTACTTCGACTGCCGCCGTGCGCACATAAAGAATTGCGTTTTCAAAGGCTGGCAGGACACCATATTCACCGCTCCCTTACCCGAAAAGCCCGTCATTCCCAATTCCTTCAAGGGTCCCAACGACGGAAAAGGGCGGGAGCCGTCACTTCTCTATTTTGAAAACTGCTGTATTGAGGGCGATGTGGACTTTATTTTCGGCGGCGCCTGCGCGATATTTGAAAACTGCGAGATTCGCTCACTGAGAAGGGGTTATGTCGCCGCGCCATCCACTCCCAAAGAGCAGAAATACGGATATATTTTCAGAAACTGCCGCTTCACAGGTGAGGGGGAGAGCTATATTGCACGCCCCTGGAGAAAGGACGGTGCCTGTATTGTGATTGACTGCGAGCTGGGCGAGCATATCCATCCCGACCTCTGGAACGACTGGGAAAGTGAAGAAAAGCGCGAAAACTGCCGATTTTACGCTGACACCGACAAAGGCGCACCTTTTGGAAGGGTGCTGACGGAGGATGAGAAGCAGAGGGCAGAACAGTATATAAATGATGTCAGAGTAATGTTTCGGGCTTGGAAATTTCTGCACAATCAATTATAATTTAAGAAAAATATTTGTTAGGAGAGTGTGTATATGGATTTTTTCGGAATGTTTACCTTTTCGTCGATATTTATTCTTATCGTCACGGTGATCATCGTTATCAATGTAGTGCGCGCCTTTTCCAAGGCAGCAACCGTCTCTACCAACATCAAAAGCATTCTTGAGCAGGACGAATTCACCAATGATAACACCCCCAAGTCTCTCAGGGGGATGGATTCGGTATACGCACCGCAGATTCTTGCGGATTTTCCCGATTTCAACATTTCCCTTGCAAAGACCAACGTGAAGAACAGACTCCGCGAGATGTTCGAGGGCAAGGATGAATTCAGAATACATAACGTGGTAATCTGCAACTATGTCCGCAGCAATGTGGAAAAGACCATATTCTTCCAGGCTGCACTGCAGTACAGAGAGGGCGGACGGCTCTGCCAGAAGCGCTATGAGCTGCATTATGCCTATCTGCTGCCCCAGGGAGAAGGAAACACCATTTCTGCAAACTGCCCCAACTGCGGCGGCGTTATTTCCTCCTCATCCCAGAAGATCTGCGAATTCTGCGATTCGATGCTGGTTAACGTAATGGGCAACAGCTGGGAATTCACAGAGGTTTTCGAAAGCTGATTTACGGCTCTTTTCTGTTAGTATGACGGTATTGGCTGGGCGAACAACCCATAATCTTTCTGAAGTTTTCAGCAAAATAGCTTGCGCCTGAAAAACCGGTTTTGTATGCTATGTCGGTTATGCTCAGGTCGGTTGCGCGCAGCAGCTCGGCGGCTTTGCTGTGGCGGTAACGCATAAGAAATGATATGGGCGTTGTTCCGGCACATTTTTTAAATGTTGAGGTGCAGGCGGTTTTTCCCAGACCGCCTGCTTTTGCTATATCATCCAGAGTTATCTGCTCATAGTAGTGACTGCGGATGTATGTTATCATCCGCTTCAGGGGCTCGATGCCTGCCTTATGAAGGTTAGCTGCAGAGACAGTAAGGTCGATATTGCCGCGCAGCAGCTTGATGATTCGAGCAAAGCAGCAAAGCACTGTAAGCTCATAATCGGGAGCGTCGGCACTTTTGCAGATTTCTCCGATAATGCCAAGGGCTTCTGCCTGCCAGGGGATTGAGCGGCTGAATACAATATAATCCGAGGCGTTTTCGAGCAAAGGAGCTACGATGGAATCCTGTATTCTGTGGGATGCGCAGAGCAGGGAGGGGTGCAGTACCGCGCAGTAAAAACAGGCATCAGCGCCGTTGTCAGACAATATATAGTGAAAGCACCGTGAGTTGATGAATATTCCTTCCCCTGCGCGGAGGGTGACTGTGCTGCCGTTGATACTGTATCTTATGCTGCCTGACAGCACCGAAATAAACTCCACGTCGTCGTGCCAGTGGCTTCTCGCCATAGAAAAACACGTCAGTCCACTGGCGTAGTTTTTTCTCAGAAGCACCGGGAAATCAGGCTTGTCGTATACGACTATCTCAAGACCGTTATTCTCTGTGTGCTGAAAATCCATAATATCGCTCACTTTCAAACAGGTGAAATATTGTTATAATATTTCGCCTGTTTTTATATATTTTAGGGCTTGCAATTGCGTTATTATTATATCATGAGATATCGGAGATTCAATATTGGAAGGAGAACACAGACATGAACGAAGAAAAAATTACAGAATTGCAGGCGCAGGATGCAGAAACTCCTGTTACGGTACAGGTGTTCGATGAGGACGAGCAGATTCATGAAGAAGAGTACTACGCTTCCAATTTAAGCCGTAAAAGGCAGTTTATTTCGCAGCAGGCACAGAAAGAGCCCGTAATCCCTACAAAAACCAAAAAGCGCACACTGTTCACTGCGATTGGCGATTTCATATATCACCATAAGGTGATAAGTGTGGTGCTGGGAATAATTCTTGTTTCGGTGCTGGTATGCGGAATTATCGGGTTGTGTCAGGAGCCCTGCGATTACAATATAGGCGTATATACCGCCGGCGAAAGTCTTACCGCTGCTGAGACAGAAAATATCGAGAAGCTGTTTCGGGCCTGCGGAAAGGATCGCGACGGAGACGGAGAGGTCACGGTAAAGATTACAGAATATCATCCTGTGGGACGAAATGAGCTGATAAGCTTCATTCATGAGCAGATTCTGCGCCGCGATATTTACGGAGACGAAAATCACGGTGAGCGTGTCAATGATATTATCATAACAGACGAAACGGTCAGAGATATGATATATATGTATTTCGGAACGCTTGTTTTCGATGAGATATGCGAAGAGGGTGTCTGGGCAGAGACAGTGCGCAGCGAGCTTCTGGGAGAGGACGGCAAAGGTGAGTCGCTGGGTTTTATGATATTTGCATACAACTATTACGACAGAGACCCTCAGCAGGCAAAGACCGACCATAATGATGCATGCGAGGTTTTTGCAGCTATTGTGGAGAAGTATCCTGAGCTGTTCGAAACGCCTGAAGCAGAATGAATTTTACCTCATATAAAAAAGACAGACGATGTCAGGTTTGACATCGGCTTGTCTTTTTAGGGGAGAGGAAAAACAATTCATGAAAAAGAAGGAAAGGTGTGGAAATTCAATTAAGGTGTCAGAAGCAGAAATACTTCTTTGTGTTGTTGTAGGAAATATCCTCAGCAATAGCGCCGAGAGTTTCCATATCTGCAGGGTACATGCCCTTTTCAACCCAGTCGCCGAGAAGGTCACAGAGGATTCTTCTGAAATACTCATGACGGGGATAGGAGAGGAAGCTTCTGGAATCGGTGAGCATTCCGACGAAGCCTGCCAGATAACCGAGATTTGCAAGGGAGATCATCTGGTCGCGCATACCTGTGATGTGATCGTTGAACCACCATGCAGAGCCCTGCTGAATCTTGCCTGCACAGGGACCGCACTGGAAACAGCCGAGGACAGTGCCGATAACAGCATTGTCGGTGGGGTTGAGGCTGTAGATAACGGTCTTGGGCATATATTCGGAAATTGCTCCGAGGAAGCCTGTCAGCTGAGCGGCAGGTGCATAGTTGTTGATGCAGTCGTAGCCGGTATCGGGACCGAGCTTTGCATACATTGCGGGGTTGTTGTCGCGCAGACATCCGTAGTGGAGCTGCATGATCCAGCCGCGGTTATAATATTCATTTGCACAGAACATCATGAAAGCGGTCTTGTATTTGAGAACCTGCTCGGAGGTAAGCTCTGCTCCTGCCTTTCTGGCGGAGAAGATTTCCTCAAGCTCCTCATTTGATGCAGGTGCGTACATTACATATTCAAGTGCGTGGTCAGAGACGCGGCAGCCGTGAGCGGTGAAGTGATCCATTCTCAGGGAAAGTGCCTTCTTTACGCTTGCGAAGCTGTCGCACTTTTCGCCGGTAAGAGCAGCCAGCTTTGCAATATAATCGCAGAAGTCGGGCTTCTCGATGTTCATTGCCTTGTCGGGGCGCCAGGCGGGAAGAACCTGAACATCAAAGCTTTCATCAGCAGCGATTGCCTCATGCCACTCAAGGGTGTCGATGGGGTCGTCGGTGGTGCAGATGGTCTCAACGTTTGAAGCCTTGATGATGCCGCGGGCGCTCATGCCTTCTTCCTTGAGCTTTGCAGCGGTGAGATTCCAGACCTCTTCTGCGGTCTCGCCGTTGAGAACGCCGTAGTAGCCGAAATATCTCTGAAGCTCAAGATGGCTCCAGTGGTAAAGGGGGTTGCCGATACCCTTTGCGATGGTCTCAGCCCACTTCTGGAACTTCTCTCTTGCGGGAGCATCGCCGGTGATATAATACTCATCAACACCTGCAGAGCGCATGAGTCTCCACTTGTAATGGTCGCCGCCAAGCCATACCTCGGTGATATTCTCAAAGCGTCTGTCCTCAGCGATTTCGCGGGGATTTATATGACAGTGATAGTCGATAATGGGCATTTTTGCAGCGTGCTCGTGGAAAAGCACCTTTGCAGTCTCGGTGGAGAGAAGAAAATCCTTGTCCATAAAAGCCTTCATAAAAAGCAACTCCTGTCTTTAAAATGATGTTGAGCTGCGCTTTACCACTTCGTAGGAGAATACGGTGCGGGTAGGAATCTCCTTGCCGCCCAGCACGTCCATGAGGGAGGAAACGCAGTGGTTGCAGACCGCCACAAGCTTTGTGTCAACACTTGTAAGCTCCGGCTCGCAGTAGGTTGCGATGCTGAGGTTGTTGAAGCCTGTGACCGAAAAGTCGTCGGGGACTTTAAGTCCCATTTTCTTTGCGTATTTAAGAGCACCGATAGCCAGCTTGTCATCAGCACAGACAACAGCGGAGAATTTTGTACCCTTCGCCTTCTCTGTGCAGAGAAAATCGCATATCTGCGAAACTGACATATCTCGTGAATTGATATACTTCATCATATTGCCTGCGGATTTTCCTGCCAGCTTCATTGCCTCCCTGAAGCCCGAGAGCTTGTTCTTTCCGCTGTAGGAGCAGGAATTGTAGAGGTAGAGAATATCCTCGATGCCCGATTCAAGAAGCAGCGAGGTTATCTTGCACATGGCAGTGAAATCATCGCAGAGGGTGGAATAGACATTGGGCGCATCCAGCGCACCGTTGAGCAGCATGACAGGCACCTGCTGTGCTGCGTCCTTTATATACTGGTTGCTTTCGTCCCGCTCCTCCACATAGTTGGAGCCGACGAGGATGACAGCGTCAACCCTTTTGGAAAGAAGAACCTCCATATATTTCTGCTTGTCTCTCAGCTCGTAGCCTGTGCAGCAGAGAATAACATCGTAATTGTTCCGTCTGAGGTTCTGCTCTATATGGTATACAGCCTCGGCAAGGAAGGGGTCGGAGGAATCGGCACAGAGTATGCCGATTGCATTCATGGTGTTCAGACCCAGCCCTCTGGCGAAAATGTTGGGAGAATAACCGGACTCATCGATGATTTTCATGACCTTATCCTTGGTCTTCTGACTTACCTTGGGGCTTCCGTTTATTACACGGGAGACAGTAGCGATTGAAACGCCTGCTTTCTTTGAAATATCATAGATCGTCAACGGTTTTCACCTTCTTCTGTGTTAGCGCTTACATTTTGCCTAAGGCTATAATACAGCATGCAATTCTAAATTGCAAGAGGAAAGTGTGAAAAATAAGTAAAAATTGTTAAAATCGGGGTATAAACATCAAAAAAGCTGTTTTAATTGATGAAAGTATTGACTTGAGAGGGCGGAGAGGTTAATATTAGTGTGTGTAAGAGGTTACAAATATCGCTTCAGGGAGTGGGAAAATAATGGAAAAGCAGATTAAAATTGCTTATATCGGCGGCGGCTCAAAGCTCTGGGCGCGCTCACTGATGAGCGATCTTGCCCTGGCAGAGGGGCTTTCCGGTGAGGTTGCCCTTTATGATATTGATTATGAGGCTGCTGAGCGCAACCGCGTAATCGGCGAAAAGATCAGCGCCGACGAAAGAAGCAGAAGCTTCTGGAAATATACAAACCATGAGAATATTGACACAGCCCTTGAAAATGCCGATTTTGTGGTCATTTCCATTCTTCCCGGCACCTTTATGGAGATGGCTGTTGATGTACACCTGCCTGAAAAATACGGTGTTTTCCAGTCGGTGGGCGATACCGCAGGACCCGGCGGCGTGCTTCGCGCAATGAGAACTCTTCCTATATATTACGGCTTTGCACAGAAGATACGCGAAATCTGCCCCGATGCATGGGTCATCAACTTTACAAACCCCATGAGCGCCTGCGTAAAGGCTCTTTACGATGAATTCCCCGAAATCAAGGCATTCGGCTGCTGTCATGAGGTTTTCCACACCCAGAACTTTCTCGGTCTGGTTGCAGAAAAGGAGCTGGGAATCCCGAGACCTGAAAGAACCGAAATATATACCGATGTATGCGGCGTCAACCATTTTACATGGATAACAAAGGCAACATATCAGGATATCGACCTTATTTCCCTGCTGCCTTCCTTTATGGATAAGTATTACGAAGAGGGCTACGCCAGCGCAGAGGGCAAGGAGCGCTTCGCCTTCCGCGATGAGGGGGATTACTTCACAGGGGGCAACAAGGTCAAGATGGACATGTTCCGCCGATTCGGAATCCTCGGCGCAGCAGGGGACAGACACCTTGCGGAATTCATGGACGGCAGCGATTATCTGAAAGACCCCGAAACCGTTAAAGCATGGACCTTTTCCCTTACTCCCGTCAGCTTCAGAGTAGCTGACCAGGAGCAGAAGATTGCTGACGCAATAGCCATGATGAAGGGCGAAAAGGAAATAAATATAGCACCCTCGGGTGAGGAGGCAGTTGACCTTATCAAGGCACTCTGCGGCTTCGGCACCATCGTTTCAAACGTAAATCTTCCCAACAGAGGACAGTCAGGGGTGCTTCCCATGGGCTCGATAGTTGAAAGCAACTGCCTGTTTACGGCAAATGCGCTGTCTCCCGTGATTTCAACCAATCCCACAGGGGGAGCCTTTGAGCTGATAAAGAGGGCGAGCGACAATATCGACACCCTCTGCAGGGGAATACGGGAAAAGGATATGGATATGATATTCTCCGCCTTCTGCTCTCAGGGTCTCTGCAAGGGACTTTCTCAGGAGGATGCCCGCTCGCTGTTTGGCGAGATGATTGAGGGAACAAAGGAATATCTTATCGACTATTTCGGAGAGGAAAGGCTGGCGTTCTGATTTGGATGCTTTCATATTTGCCGCCAATACGGTACTGCCCATACTTCTGACGGTTGTACTGGGCTATGTCATAAAAAGAATAAAGCTTTGTACTCTTGATTTTGCAAAGGCTCTCAATAAGGTGTGCTTCAAGGTTTTTCTGCCTGTGATGCTTGCATACAACCTCTATTCAGGGGGCGGCGTACAGAGCTCAGACCTTGAGATGGTAGGCTTCGTGGCGGTTTCCTGCATTGTAATGTTCCTGCTGGGACTGCTGATAGTGGGCATATTCATAAAGAACGATGCCCAGAAGGGCGTTGTGCTGCAGTGCGCATTCCGCTCGAATTTCGCAATAATCGGACTTCCCCTTGCCCAGAGCATAGCAGGGGATGAGGGAGCCCGTCTTGCAGCGGTGGCGTCTGCAATATCGATTCCCATTTTCAATGTTTTTGCGGTAATCGCACTGAGCGTGTTCAGAAAAAAGGACGAGGACGGCAAAAAGGTTTCCCCATGGGGGATAATAAAGGGAATATTCACAAATCCCCTTATTATAGGTATAGCCGCAGGACTTCTGATGCTGGGCATAGAAGCGCTTGTCGGTGCTGCAGGTGCAGAATTTAAGTTCAGCGATATTTCTCCCGCTTACTCGGTGATGAAATCCCTGACCGCAGCAACCTCACCCATGATGCTGCTGGCGCTGGGCGCGCAGTTTGAATTCAGCGCAGTCAGAAAGCTGCTTCGTCCCATCACAGTGGGTACTGTTTCGCGTCTTGTGGTAATGCCTGTGCTGGTGCTGGGCGCAGCATATCTTTTCTTCCCCGGCTTTACCGCAGCCCATTATGCAATGCTCCTTGCCCTTTCGGGCTCTCCCGTTGCGGTGTCCAGCGCAATAATGGCAAGCGAGATGAAGGCTGACAGTGAGCTGGCAGGTCAGCTTGTAATATGGACAACGCTCTTCTCCATGGCAACAGTCTTTGCCCTTGTCACAGTTCTTCGTACAATAGGCATCTTTTAATGAGGTGATAGCTTGATATT
>JAZUPA010000152.1:0-11654 GCA_045604945.1 Acutalibacteraceae bacterium | reverse complement strand
TCGATGATTACATCCGTGTATCCGTTCATACGAAGGATTTACAAACAAAAACGAACTAACTGACAGACTTTGATTTGCGGGGGGTAGGAATGTGAAAAAGAGTATCATCAGTTTTGAAGAAAAAATGAGTTGGTGGAAAGGCGATTTCTTTGTCGATGATATAATTGCACTGGCAATGACCAAGGCGTATCGCGATCTGATGCGGACCATCCGAGGCTTTTCCGGCAATCCGGAGCATGATACTATTATCAGAAATGCGCGGGAAACACTCCATGCATCTGTAAGTGCAATACTTTCTGCAGAAATAAATTCTCAGGAAGAATTTGACGAGCTGCATAAAACCGCCTGCAATGACCTGATTTCGTCGTTCAGAGGACAGACATTTACAGTGGGGCAGGCACAAAAGTGGATAAATATGACCTTCAAGTACCTGCATCTGCTGGATTATCAGGAAGTACAAAAGGTGTATGAATATTGCCATGTTCCCATTGACAAATACATACTTGAAATCACAGATTACACTATGAACAAAAGATGGAGCAAACTTAACAGCTACAGCGAATATCTTGAATATCAGAAATGGTTCAGAAATGAATATCCGAATGACATTCCATTGGACAAGGAATTTTATCTGTGGCTTGAAGCATCTGAAAAACATAAGTTATAACTGCCTGATTCCAATATGTGCGGGACTCCCTGCCTGAAGGAAAAAGGACGGAAAGGAGCCGGGAATGAAGAATAAGTACATTGAAATTTTGAAAGAGAGATTCTCAGCGGATTCCCTGATGGCGCTGGCGACCGTTGACGAAAAAGGGATACCCTGGGTCAGGACGATCAACGCGATTTTTTATGAGGACAGCTTTTACACAATAACCTATGCCCTGTCAAACAAGATAAAGCACATTGAAAAATGCCCCACAGTTGCAATCAGCGGAGAGTGGTTTTCGGGGCATGGTGCGGCTGAAAACGAAGGGTACATAAGGCTTGAAAAGAACGGGGAGATCGCCGAAAGATTAAGGCAAGCATTTGCCTCGTGGTATGATAACGGACACACCAATGAGGATGACCCCAACACCGTTATTTTAAGAATCAGACTGACAGACGGCACACTGTACAGCGACGGAAAAAAGTATGAATTCTGATAATGAAAAACTGCTCAGGCTTTTATCCTGAGCAGTTTTTTGCCATACCGCAATGGGGATGCAAGAAATACATGAATATGAAGCATCTGGAAGCGATTGAGGATATCAACGCCATCGCTTAGCCGAAAGTAGCATACAGAAAGTCACCGGTCAAGGGCTACGCAAGTGGCTTCGCCACCCTTGACCAGCGCCTTTCCGTATGCTGTAAAGCAATCACGGCAAACATCGCCGAGCTATGTTTGCCAACATACTCACGACTTCATTTTGAGGGCCTACAAACTAATTTGCGCATAATTCTTGACACTACCAGGATGAATAAAGGCGGAGCAATTTGCTCCGCCTTTATTGCAATTAAACTATTGTATCGGTGTTTCGACGTTTTCTGTAATGTCATCATCTTTGCAGTTTTTGCTTGAAAGAACTGAAATATCACCTTTTATAAACATTTTATATGCGCGCTCAGCTATGATTTTGGTTTCTACAAGGTCAAAACCGCCACCGATAACACCACCGACAATCGGGACGGCTTTCCCGAGGTTAATAAGGCCCTTTGTGCCAAATTTAGTTAAAAATCTGAATCCAACCTTTTGATTGATTTTTGTCAGCACGGTGCCAGGGATTTTTTTAATCATGGCAGTTGTGAATTTTACCCCAAACTGAATGCCTACGTTTTTTACTAACTGGTCAATAGAGATTCCAGCTAAACATGCGTACACCAAAGTTTGTACTTGGTCACAATCTGTATCGAATCCTCCCATGTGAGCAAGGCAGGCTATCATTCGCATTTGGACATACATAACACTGCTAATGTTTGCAGGGATAGTTATAGGCAAAGTGATAAGACCACCTAAACCTGCAACAAAGCCGGATGTGGTACATTTGACTATTTGGTAATTGATAAAGTTTTTTGCTGCACTCTCAACATTGTTGTGTTTTTTTAAGTAGTTATCTGCCAGCTCCGGGATCGGAGGACTAACCTTTGGAATACCTTGGATAGAGCTATCGTATAGTTTGTCCAATAATTGCATAATTTGCTCTTGCGTAAAGATTTTTTTGTCAGCCATAGTGATTTCTCCCAAATATATACAATAGGTTCCTTATAAGATGATCCGTAAATTTTGCGAATTTTTGGAAAAGAAAAATGGTGTGTAAATTCAAAAAATATTGTTTTGATTACGCTTAAATGTATTATATCACAACAGCATTTTTTCTTCAAGCTTTCAGCGATGCCCCACACCGCAAGAAATTTATAATTGACAGCAAGTAATTTATATATTTGTGATTCTTCCTTTTGATAGAATAATTTACAAAAGGAGGAGAAGTCACTATGAAAATGAAAAAATTCACAGCACTGTTTCTCTCGCTTGTCATGCTGCTGTCCCTTATGCCGACCTCTTTCGGGGTGCTGACAGCAAGAGCATCACAGAAGCTGTTCCCCACAGAATCGGTCAACGAATTTGATTTAGGCTCCGATGCCGTCGGCGGCTCAGGAGTTGAAGGCGACAAAAACTGGATAAAGGTAGTTCAGATGTCTAATAAACTCAGGCTGTTTGACGATGTGCCTCAGGGTACCGATGTCGCAGCCCTGAGAGTGGATTTCAGCATATCCAACTGGTCAGGAGTCCCCTTCTATATCACCTGGGGCTCAAATGTAAAATTCATCGGTGATGCAGGCGCCACATGGTGCGGCCCCGATGCATTTGCAAGCTTCTCAAAGTATATAATCGACCGCGAGGGCGATTACACCGTAATCTGCGATCTTGCACAGCTTTGCAGGTCAAAGGAAAAGAGCGGAATCGACTGGCTTCAGACCTGCGAAATGGTAATCGGAAATGTAGCAGAGGGAGATGAAACCGTAATCGAAGTGAAAAACGCATATATCTACTCACCGGGCGAAGAAATCCCCGAAAGCAATGCATCCCCCTATGTTGAAACCGCAGTTGATACCATCGCCATAGACCCCTCAAAGGTCAGCAAGACCAACAACGGCGTGTTTGAAGGCTGGGGAACAAGTCTCTGCTGGTATGGCAACCGCATAGGCGGCTCCGAGAAGGCTACAGAGGAATCCGCAGAGCTTTTCTACAATGCCGAGACCGGCCTTGGACTTAACATCATCCGCTTCAACGTAGGCGGAGGTGATGACCCCACCCATACCCATATTCAGCGCTCCGACTCCAATATGCCCGGCTACTGGACAGATTACAATGCCGAGACAGGAGAATTTGAATACGATTTTACAAAGGACGAAAACCAGAGAAACGTTCTTTACAGGTCAATTGAGGAATGTCCCGAAATGCTCGTCGAGATGTTTTCAAATTCCGCACCTTACTTTATGACCAGAAGCGGCTGCACCTCAGGTACAACCGACAGCGTAAAGAGCAACATCACCACTGAGAATATGCCCGCATTTGCTGATTACATGGCAACTGTTGTGGAGTTCTATGTAAACGAAGGGGTCAATGTTGTAAGCGTCGAGCCTATGAACGAACCCTCAAACGGCTGGAATGTCGCTCATTACGGAGTAAAGCAGGAGGGCTGCTCTGTTGAAAAGGGCGAGGAGCAGTCTTCCATGCTTATCGCAATGGATGAAGCAATGAAGGCTCACGGGCTTTCGGATATAGCCCTTGCAGGTGTTGACGAGACCAACGACACAACCACAAATCAGGCACTTAAAAAGCTCAGTGACGAGGCTCTTGCAGTTCTTGATCAGATAAACACCCACACCTATTCAAGAAACGAATCCTCCAGTACAAAGCTTTACAGAACCGCACTTGACCTTGGCAAGAAGCTCTGGATGACCGAGAACGACAACGGCGGCGTGCAGGGTACCAACGCAGGGGAGATGGGCGCAGCCCTGAATTTTGCCTCCCAGATAACCGCAGACCTTAACAATATGCAGCCCTCCGCATGGATAATGTGGCAGGCAATCGGCTCCTACTGCGATGAAAACAACGAGTTCGACCCCGATACTCTCGATCAGAAAACCCTTGATACCGAGGGCTTCTGGGGCGTCTGCTATGCGGATATGAACACCGAGACCGTTGTAAAAACCAAGAAGTATTACGCCTTCGGTCAGTACACAAGATTCATCCGCCCGGGATACTCTCTCATTTCCGTCGACGATTCCTACACCACCGCTGCATTCAGTGCAGAGGACGGAAAGATAGTAATCGTCACTTATAACACTGCAGAAGCAGACAGAGAGGTAAGCTTTGACCTTACTGCCTTTGCAGAGTGCGGTGCTGAAGCAGAGGTGATCAGAACAAGCGGAGACTATGAAAACGGCGAAAACTGGGCAGTTCTTGAGAATATTGAAGTAAAGGACGGCTGTGTAAGAGCAACGGTTACAGGAAACTCCATTACCACCTTTGTTGTAAACGGCGCAAGCCATGACATAGCATCAGAAATCAGCAAGCCCATTGAGGAAGAGCCTGAGACTGAAACCGAAAAAGTAGTCGTGGAGCTTGCAGAAAGCAGAATTGTTCCCGCGGAAGAAAGCGTAACAGGCAGAATCTGCTTTGCTAACGGCGACTGGGGTTACACCGTCATGACCGACGATGCAACCGAAAAGACAGGCATCACCGTCAGCACAATGGAAAACGGCGCCTATACCCTTACCCTCCCCGGCATGACCGCCGAGGACGGCAGTGCGATGGAATCTGTTGGTGCGGTTGTATTCTGCATTGACCTTATGGGGTACTCAAAGCTTATTACAGGCATAGACGCAGCAACACTTATCTCTGACGAGGAAAAGGCAGAGTACAAGGAAAAGGTTGCAGAGACAGTGAGGGTAAAAGTCACCTCCATCACCCAGGACGGAGAGGAGATGGAGTTTGACGCATCAAAGGTCGCAGTGGGTGATACCGAGGAAAACGGCAACCTGAGAATTGAATTCTACAATATGTACGGCCCCACCGCAGAGGACTATGCGGCAGACCCCGAGTACATCTGCTTCTCCGAAGAGCTGGCAATCAGCTTTGAAATTGAGCTGGCACCTATGGCAGTGATTTCTCAGACCGATGCATCCGCCGAAGACAGCGAGCAGAGCAAAAAAAGCGGCATACCGCCCGTTGTATTGGCGGTGGGCGCAGCGGTGCTCCTGTCCGCAGCGGTAACAGCTTCAATACTGATAAGACGCAGAAAGAATAAATAATATGAAAAGCTGATGGGGTATCCCATCAGCTTTCTTTTGTTTGACACGAAGCCATAAGAGTTGTATTATGAAAGTGTATTATTGCAGGGAGGCGGATTTATGAATTGTATTGAGCATTTTTGTTATTACAGCGATTTCCCGCAATTCCCTGCCCATTTCCACACCTCCTGCGAGGTCGGTTATCTGTACAACGGAGACATAACCCTTGTCTGCGGCGGCAAAGAATATCGTGTAACAAGCAAAATGGTTTACCTGCTGCCAAGCTGCATGCAGCATGAGGTGATCATTAATGACAGAGAGCATTATGACAGGCTTCTGATGTTCATAAATCCGTGGACAAATGCAAGAATGCTGTATTCTGAGATAATACAGAACATGCTTATGGGCTTTACCTTCAAGGAGCCGATTGTACTGAAGGATGATTTCGGCTGCGATGAAATTCTCAGAAGAATAGAGCAGGAGCTTGGGCGCAGCGATGCCCTCAGCGATGAGGTGACAGCAGGGATAGTGACGGAGTTTCTGGCGGCGCTTATCAGAAATTCAGGCATTGAGACAGTGCCGAAGCCTGAGAGCAGTCTGGTAATCAGGATAAAGGAATATATCCGTGAGCATATTTCGGAGAAAATCGTAATTTCGGAGCTGGCAGAAAGATTTTATATAAGCAAATTCCATCTTTCCCATCTGTTCAAGGAGCAGATGGGCATGAGTCCGAAGCAGTTCCTGACCTTTGCGAGGCTTTCCAAAGCCCATGCACTGCTTGAAAGAGAGGATATGAGCATATCCGAAATATCCGATGCCTGCGGATTCTCAAATGCCAGCGAAATGACGCGGCAGTTCAAGGAATATCACGGAATATCACCCACCAGATTCAGAAAGAACCTGCCCGTGCAGGGGGACAATCAGGAAAACTGAGATTAACAGAAGATTACAGGAGGAAGAAAGATGCTTTATAAATACGACAAAAACGGCAAAAAAATAGAAATGCAAAAGTTTTTTAATTATGAGGAGTTAGGGGGACTTGAGAAGGATCTTGAAGACCTGATGGCGGAGAACCTTGGCGAGCTTTACGGCGAGGCAGGGCAGCTGATGCCGATTTTTCAGGAAAGACCCGGACAGGGGGAGCCCGATCTCTGTGCTCTTGATAAGTACGGAAATCTTTTTATATTTGAGCTGAAAAGAAGCAGTGCCGGAGAGGATACAACAATTCAGGTTATGCGGTATACCCAAAACTACGGAAGAAAGAATTACAGAGAGCTGAATGCGACTTACAATAAATATCTGGAATATTTGAAGCAAAGAAGAAAAGACGAACTGAAGACAGAAGAAACCGAGCTGAAAGTGGCTCATGCAGAAGCCTTCGGACTGGAAAAGCCTCTTGCAGAGGAGGAGTTCAACCGCAGGCAGAAAATGATCGTTGTGGGAAGCAGCGCAGAACGCGGGCTCATGGATGCGGTTGATTACTGGAAAAGCACAGGTCTTGATATTGACTTTATTCCATACAGATTCTTTAAAATCGGAAAGGAATTGTTTTTTGAGTTTTTCGCAAAGCCCTATGACTACCACCTCAATCCCAGAGAAAAGAAGGGCATACTTTTCGATACGAACAGAAGATACGGGAAAGACGATATATGGGATATGCTGAAAAACAGTAAGGTCAGTGCCTACGGTGATGCTGCGGGGTGTGTTGACAGATTTCGGAAAAATGATTATGTGCTGTATTATCATGTGGGCATGGGAGTTGTTGCAGCAGGCATAATTACGGACGGCGAAGCAAACCCCAACGAAGCAAAAAACGAAAAATTCCGCAAGGTAAAGCTTCTGACACCCGTGGTGGAATCCGAAGAAGAACTGAAAAGCATATCTGCATCAGAGCTTGGCAGGATGCTTGACAAAACCTTCTGTTATGTCAGAACAGTAAAAACTCCGTATCTGTCAGCAAAAGAAGCAGAGCTTGTAATCGAAGAATTAAAGAGAAGATACGGTATGGAATAAGAAAATCAAAGGCACAGTGCTGCTTTCGGGCGGTGCTGTGCCTTTGTGATGAAGATAAAAAAATTTGCGTCAGGGCTATGAATCTTCAATGTTTTTTGATAGAATGTATTATGGATAATAACAGGAAGTACATAATTTTTGGGTGTACGGAAAGGGGACGGAATGACAAAGGTTTACTTTGTGCGTCATGCACAGACCGACTATGCGCATGAGGATGACAGAACAAGACCTCTCACTGCGGAAGGAAAAGTTGACAGAGCTCTTGTTCTTGAAACCCTTCGGGACAAAGAAATTGACGTGTTCTATTGCAGTCCGTATTTAAGAAGTATGGATACAATAAAAGAAACTGCGGAATATTATGGCATGGAGATACATACCGACGAGCGGCTGAGGGAGCGGGAAAAAGGAAAAAACGGCAATGAACACGGGCTTTTCAAAAAACGCTGGGATAACCACGACTTCTGCGAAGAGGGCGGGGAGACCATAGCCATGGCGCAGAGACGCAACATCGAAGCCCTTAAAGAGATACTCGAAAAGCACAAAGACAAAAGGATTGTAATAGGTACCCACGGCACAGCCTTGAGCACGATTTTCAACTACTTCAATCCCGAATTTGGCTGCGATGATTTTCTGAGAATCATAGACTGGATGCCCTACATAGTGGAAATGGATTTTGAAGGGCTGGAGCTTGTAAAAATCACCGAGCTTGCGCACATCGAAAAGGAATTCAAGGGAGACAAGCGAGCGGATAAAAAATGAAAGGAAAGATACACATGAAAGCATTGTTTATCGGAGGCACAGGCACTATCAGCACAGCAGTTGTAAAGAGACTGGTAAATGAACTCGGCTGGGAGGTATGGCTTCTCAATCGCGGAAACAGACCCGAAGCTATCCCCGAGGGAGTTCATCAGATAATTGCAGACATCAACAACGAAGAAGAGGTAAAGGAAAAGATAAAGGATTTAAGCTTTGACACAGTATGTGAATTCATCGGCTTTGTCAGAGAGCATGTGGAGCGCGACTATCGCCTTTTCAGGGGAAAGACAAGGCAGTACATCTATATAAGCTCCGCTTCCGCCTATCATAAGCCCGCAGCATCCTACATCATCACTGAGGGTACGACCCTTGCAAACCCCTACTGGGAGTATTCCCGCAATAAAATTGCAAGCGAAGAATTCCTGATGGAGAAGTACCGTGAGGAGGGCTTCCCTGTAACCATCGTGCGCCCCAGTCACACCTATGATGAGCGCAGCATCCCCCTGGGAGTACACGGCAAAAACGGCTCTTGGCAGGTAATAAAGAGAATGATGGAAGGAAAGCCCGTAATTATTCAGGGTGACGGAAGCTCTCTGTGGACAGCGACCTTCAATAAGGATTTCGCAATCGGCTTTACAGGGCTCATGGGCAATCGTCACGCCATAGGCGAGGCTTTCCATATCACAGGTGACGAGACCCTCACCTGGAATCAGATTTATGCAACCATCGCCGATGCCTTGGGCGTTGAGTTCAAGCCCTATCACGTTTCCGCCGATTTTCTTGCTGCTGTGGGGGATAAGTACGGCTACGACTTTACAGGCAGCCTGACAGGTGACAAATCTGTCTCGGTGGTCTTTGACAACAGCAAATTAAAGCGCGCAGTACCCGATATGAAGACAACCGTAAGGTTTGATCAGGGAGTGCGCATAGCACTGGATTATATCCTGTCCCATCCTGAATATCAGAAGGATGACCCCGAGTTTGATGCATGGTGCGACAGGGTAATAGAAACACTTGAAAAAGCAAAGGAGCAGATCTGATTTCTGCGCTGAATCAATCGGCAGGAGAGAGTATTTTGGGACTTGATAACAAACAGAGGGACATGACCCCCTTTTGATATGAAAGAAAAGCCTGTACGGCAGTTTCTTCCCCTTGAGTGGCTTCTTTGGGGCGCGTCATATGTGATGACAGCGGGAATGAAAATCGAAAAGACAGGGATGAAGGGACTGAAGGGACCTTTCCTTGTACTGGCGACGCCTCTGAAAGCGGAATAACCGATGAACTGCCCCTGCACATAAAGAATAAAAGCCTTGAGTCCACTCAGACGGAGTATAATTACAGAGGAAAAGGAAAATGCATAGTGCTGTCAACAACGGACTGCTGTTACTATGTGTATTCCGATGAGCCGGAATTCATTATGACAAAACTTGAATTTGCGGTTGAAGAAATAAATCGGACAGCATTGTAAGAAAGGAAGTTTATTATGGCAAATCCATATCTTCCCGGCTGGGAGTACATTCCCGACGGTGAGCCGAGAGTATTCGGCGACAGAGTGTATATATATGGCTCTCACGACAGAGCAGCCTCCGCATATTTCTGCGATTACAAGCTTAAAGTCTGGTCAGCGCCCGTAAACGACCTTAATAACTGGGTCTGCCACGGAGATATTTTCCACACCCGCCCTGACAGGGACCACCCCTCCGACGTTGACTGGACCGATAAGGAGCTGTATGCTCCCGATGTGGTTGAAAAGGACGGAAAATACTATCTCTACGCCTACATTCTGATGAGCCGCGGCTGTGTTGCGGTGGCGGACAGACCCGAAGGACCCTTCAAACTTCTTTCTCAGTACAAATACGACTGCCCCGATGAGCTTGTTGAGGACGGAATATTCGTAGACCCCGGTGTGCTGGTGGACGATGACGGCAGAGTGTATATCTACTGCGGCTATCTGAAGTCCTACATGGCAGAGCTCAAGAGCAACATGTATGAGGTGGTCAGCGGCAGCCATATTCCCGATATTATCCCTGTTTCCGAGGCGCTCAGCGGCTTCTTTGAGGCCTGCTCCATGAGAAAAATAGGAGATACATATTATCTTATCTATTCCCCCAAGCGCGGCTGCAGACTTGACTACATGACTTCAAAGTCCCCCACAGGTCCCTTTGAGCACAGAGGAACGATAATAGACAACGGCGTGGACTACCCCGGCGGAAACGACCACGGCTCCATCTGCTGCATCAACGGTCAGTGGTACATCTTCTATCACAGAATGACCAACAACAGCATAACCTCCCGCCGTGCCTGCGTCGAGAAGATTGAGATACTCCCCGACGGCACCATTCCCGAGGTTGAAATGACTTCCCTGGGCTTTGAGGATTCCCTCAACCCTTACAAGGCAACTCCTGCGGACATCGCCTGCGTGCTGAAGGGTGACTGCTTTGTTGCCGAGCTCAGTCCCTTTGAAAGGGTCATTGACAACATAAAGCACAGGACTGTAATAGGCTATAAGTATTTTGAATTCGGAGAGGATTTCTCCTCAAAGACCATGGAGTTTTCCGTCAGGGTAAACGGCACAGGCGTGCCTTCCACCCTTAAAATATTCATTGATTCCGAGGACGGCAGACAGATAGGCGCCTGCGAAATCGGACAGAACAGCGGAGTATACAATGCAATAGTTGAAAATGTAACAGGCAGACATGCCGTTTACTTCGTGGCTGAACACAACTACGACGGCTGGTTTGCCGATGCCTTTAACGAAAGAAACCTGTTCCAGCTTGAAAGCTTTGTATTTATGAAATAAAACGGAGAGAAAAATGACAACTGTATATTTTGACCTGAAAAACGGCGAGCGTACAATAAAATGTAAAGAGATGAAGCCTGACAGCGGAGAGATCAGCAGTGTGATTCTGGGAATCCACGGTTTCTGCGGAGATAAGGAAAGCTCTGTGCTCTCTCAGGTTGCGGAAAGAATGCAGGCGCATGGCACCTCTCTTGTTTGCTTTGATCTGCCTGCTCATGGCAGTAGTGAGGAGGAGGGGGAGAATCTCACCGTAAAAAACTGTCTTTCCGATATTCTGCGTACAGCACAGTGGTGCAGAGACACATACAGAACGGAAAAACGCGCTGTGTTTGCCACAAGCTTCGGCGGTTTTTTGGCACTGAACTGTATTTTACAGCTTGAGGATTTTGAAATCGTGCTCAGAGCACCTGCAGTCACAATGGCAGAGGGGATTTTACTCAATCTGCTCGGACTCACTGCGGAAGAATTCAGAAAAAGAGGATCTGTAAGCTGCGGATTTGAACGGAAAATCCAGATTCAGTACAGCTTTTATGAGGAGCTGCAGCAGTATAGAACAGGAGATATGAGCTTTTCGCGCAAAGCACTGCTTATTCATGGCATGAGAGATCAGATTGTGTCCTATGACAGTATTGTCGAATTCTGTAAAAGAGCTCCCAATGTGCGTCTTGAGGCGATGGAGTGGGCAGGCCACCGATTCAAAAATCCTGGAGAGTGCGAAAGAATCGTTAGGCTGACAGAAGAGTATCTGCTTGAGCAATGGGCATAGCTATAAAACTGAAAGGAAAAGTAATATGAACGGATATATTTACGA
>JAZUPA010000151.1:0-13634 GCA_045604945.1 Acutalibacteraceae bacterium | reverse complement strand
TTCCTGAGCCTTACTGCATCAGCTGTTGAAGAGCTTGAATTTCTGACCTATATCACTCCGTTTTCCTATTCCGATGCTGCTTCGATATTCTCGGAGGGTGCGATAGACATGGCGAAAATGGGCATAGGCATTGCGGTTATGACTGTGAGCGCCGCTGCGGCTCACATCATCTGGTGCAGGAAGGATATTTCTGCATAAAACTGAAATCCTGAGGAGCGGTTTATTATGAAGATTCTTGTCATCGACGGTCAGGGCGGCAGGATAGGCCGCCAGCTCTGTGAAGAAATCTGCGCGCGCTTTCCCGAAGCGGAGCTTTACGCTGTGGGTACAAACAGCATGGCAACCATGGCAATGAGCAAGGGCGGCGCGAAAAACGTTGCAACAGGCGAGAATGCCGTCATTGTCAACGCACGGCGGGCGGATGTGATAATGGGTCCTGTCGGGATAGTCATTGCAGATTCCCTTATGGGGGAGGTTTCGGAAAGGATGGCTGCTGCGGTCGGCTCTTCCGATGCAGTGAGGATACTTATTCCCATGACAAGATGCTCAACACTTATTGCAGGAGTGGGAAGCGGCACAATGTCCGAGCTGATGGAGGATGCCCTTTCAAAGCTGGGTCAGGCTCTTGACAGACAGGTATAAGCTGTGATAAACTTGCCCATGCAGGCAGTATGAAGCTGCCGCGATGATGATTTTATTTTCTATTGATGCTATGAAGGCATTATGAGTTCTGATGGGCTCATAATGCCTTTTTGCGTCTGTCTGAAGGAGCTGCGGTCAATGTCAGAAAACAGAAAACGTGTGCTTAAAATCGTGCTGTCGGCGTTTTTTCTCGCCCTTGCCCTGGTGCTGCCCTTTCTTACAGGTCAGATACCCGAAATAGGAAATATGCTCTGTCCGATGCATATTCCCGTGATGCTCTGCGGCTTTATCTGCGGCGGTCCCTGGGGTGCAGCGGTGGGCTTTGTTGCGCCGATTCTCAGAAATATGATCTTTACCATGCCCCCTGTTCCCGGGTGCTATGCAATGGCTGCGGAAATGGCGGTCTATGGACTTTCCTGCGGCATATTCTATAAGCTGCTGCCGAAGAAGATTCCGTATATATATGTTACATTGATTATTTCCATGCTTCTGGGGAGAATCGTATGGGGCGCAGTGTGGGCGCTTGTTCTTGTAAAGGTCTTCCCTGTACCCTTTGATTTCACCCTCTATTATTTCTGGATGGAGGGATTCGTCAAGGCAATTCCCGGAATCATTCTGCAGATTGTTCTTATTCCTGCGGTTGTGATTGCGCTGAGGAAGCAGAAGCTTATGGCGGAATAACTGAAGAACCGAAGCCTTCCCCTTGAGGGGAAGGCTTTTTACGAAAGATTTACGCAAATGATTTTGCCGGGCATAGCGGTTATTAACCGCCCGTTTTAGGATTGCCGGGCTTGAAAGAAACGGCCACCAACGCAATCATATAGAGGATTCCAAAGGGGGAAGCTAGGGGGCTGACTCTATGCGGTGGGGTAATCCATGCCGCCGGGATGTGGTTGGCAATAGCGGAATTGGCTTGCAAGGCATGGATGGGGACCCCTTTGGTCGTTTAGGGTAAGGGGGATTCATAAGGGGGATTCATAAGGGGGATAGGGGGATCGAAACCCCTTCCCCCTTATGTAATTTCTTTGGTTCGTTTCTTTGTTAGCAAAGAAATGAACATAATCCCCGCGTTGAAGAAGCGAAGATAAATAACAAGCCCGAGAGCTTTCGGTGAGGTTTGCCATAAAAAACGGGACGATGGTATGGCCGGGCTTGTTGGAAATGTGAAAAACGGGAGGGCGCGGAGGCCCTCCCCTACGGTGTACCGCCGGGCTTGCCATAAAACCGGGTTCTTTGACGGTCTGTCCTTCTCCTCAAGGAGAAGGCTTTTTATTTACCCGGTCTTAGTTTGACATAGGGGCTCAATAATGCTATTATATAAGTTAAACTGACAATTATTGAGCTTTGGAGGTGCTGGGCTTTGGTTTTTTCGAGCATAACCTTTCTTACGATATTTCTGCCCTGCGTACTTATCCTGTATTTTATAAACAGCAACATAAATTGGCGCAACGGTGTTCTGCTGGTGGCGTCGCTGATATTCTACAGCTGGGGCGAGCCTGTGTGGGTTCTGGCAATGATTGCTTCAACCCTCATAAACTACGTCTGCGCGGCGGCTATCAACAGGTCAAAATCAAAAGCCATGCGAATATTTGCGCTGGTTATCGGCGTTATAGTCTCCCTTGCGGCGCTGTTCTATTTTAAATACGCGGCATTCCTTTTCAATTCCGTGGGCGGACTTTTCGGCGCTTCCTGGACACTGCCTGTGCTGGAGCTGCCTGTGGGCATCTCCTTCTACACCTTCCAGGTGCTGACCTATACTGTGGATGTATACCGCAGAAAGAGCCCTGTACAGAAGAATGTTTTCAAGCTGATGCTTTACATAAGCTGCTTCCCCCAGCTTATTGCAGGTCCCATTGTTCAGTATTCCGATGTTGCAGTGATGCTTGACGAGCGCACCACCACCGCCGACGATTTTGTCAGCGGCATCAAGCGGTTTGTTGTGGGACTGTCCAAAAAGGTGCTTATCGCAAACATCTGCGGCTCCATTCTTGAGCAGCTGCCTCTTGCGGAGGCTGACGCATCGACCTCCGTACTGTGCGCATGGTATGCCGCAGCGCTCTATTCCCTGCAGCTCTATTTCGACTTCTCCGGCTATTCCGATATGGCGATAGGTCTCGGACAGGTTTTCGGCTTTACCTACAAGGAAAATTTCAATTACCCATATATTTCAAGAAGCGCAACGGAATTCTGGCGCAGATGGCATATCTCCCTCGGCAGCTTCTTCCGCGATTATGTATATATCCCCATGGGCGGCAACCGCAGGGGAAATATGCGCACTCTGCTTAACCTTCTGACTGTATGGATGCTCACCGGTCTCTGGCACGGCGCATCCTGGAATTTTGTGCTGTGGGGACTTTATTACGGCGTTATTCTGATAATAGAACGCTTTGTTTTCGGCACCGAGCGGATGAAGAAGATTCCCGCGATTATCTCCATCCCCTGCACCCTTGTGGTTGTATTGGTGGGCTGGGTGATATTCTATTACACCGACCTTGACTGCGTGATAAACCACCTTGGGGCAATGTTCGGAGTGAACTCCACAGGTCTTACTGACCCTGTTACTCTGGCGGTAATCAAAAAGTATACATTCCTGCCCCTTGTGGGAGTTATCGCATCAGTACCAATAATCCCTGCCATCAAGTCAAAAATCAGAGCAGGGGGCGTTATGGAGCGCGGAGTGGAATTTGTCACATCCGTTGTTCTTACGGGACTGCTGCTGCTCTGCATCCTCTTTATAGTCGGACAGAGCTACAATCCCTTTATCTACTTCCGATTCTGACAGGAAAGGAGCAAAAGATGCAATGAAAAGCAAATCATCATTTGTAATTGTATACTGGTGGCTGTTTTTACTTTCTGTGTGCGGTATTCTGCTCCTTGTCTTCGGAGAAAAGGAAGAGCGTATGAGCGAGGCGGAAAACCGCATGCTCAGCGGATTCCCCGAGGTATCGGCAGAGAGCATATTCTCGGGAGAATTTTCAACAGGCTTTGAAAATTACCTTTCCGACGGCGTTTTCGGACGCGATGAGCTGGTGGGTATCAGCGAGAGTATGCTTTCGGTTTTCTGCAGAAACACCGAGGAGGAGGCAAATCTCCTCAGCGAGCGTGAGATGGCAGCGGAGCTTCAGGGCATAGATGAGTCGGGGGATGCTCAGGAGGAAACGGAAGACCCTGAGGAAGAGCCTGCAATGTCCGAAACCGATACTCAGCCTGTCTCAGAAAGCGACAGCGACGCCGAAGGCGAGATACTTGAGGACGAGACGGAGACAGAGGATGTTGACAGCGCGCCTGTTTCGAAGGATATAGAGGGCAACGGTCTTTTCTTCAAGCTTGCAGGAGGCGGCTACAGACGCACCCATTTTGCCCCCGTCAGCAAGCTGAAAACCGTGGCGGAGGTTCTCAACAAATACAGAGAGTGCCTGCCTGAGGACGGAAATGTATTCTATACGAATATCCCCCTTACCGACACAGGCATAATGCTCAGAAACAAGGACAAGTACAGCGGCTGGTACGAAAACTACGACGAGGTAGTGCAGAAGTATGCCGACGAGGGCGTGTACTATGTAAATGCCCCCGCCCTTATGGAAAAGGACCTTGTTGCAAGAAAGAATCTCTATTTCAGGTCCGACCACCACTGGACACCCCTTGCGGCTATCAAGGTAGTAAACGAATGTATGCGTATACAGGGAGTGCCTTATCTGCCCTATAACGAATACGAGTACAGAACAAATATATTCGAAAACAAAAAGCGCGGCACTGCCGATAATATGGAGCTTCTCTACCCCCTGCAGGAGGTAAAGGGCAACAGGATGAACAACGGCAAGGTCGGCAAGAGCATGCCCCTTATCAGATACAGCTACAACACCTATATCGCCTATCTCAGCGGCGATTCAAAGGTCTGGACGAGATATGTCACAGGCTTTGCAACAGGCAGAAATGCCCTTGTCATCGGAGACTCCTTCTCCAATGCCTTCACCCCCTACCTCATGCCCTACTACGATACGGTGTACAAGGTGGATGCCCGTTACTATGTGCCGAAGGACAACGGCGGTACCATGAAGGAGCTTATTGAAAAGTACGGGGTTGACGATGTTTACATAGTGCTTTCCTATGCAAACGGCGTGCGTTCAAAAACATCTCTTGAAAAACTGGAGAAGGCTTTATATGGAAAATAATAACATGAAAACCGAATCCTTTATCAGGCGGACAATTGCCTTTTCGCTGGTGATTGCGCTGTTTGCGGTTTCCTTTGCCCTTAAAATATTTGCCGAGCTTGACAATATAAGATTCGGCTATGTCGAGCGGTACATCGCTCAGCAGGAGTATGACCGCGCCCTTGAGGTCAGCGAAACCATTTCCGATTCTGACCTGAGACTGTCGGGCAGATATATGGTGGCTCAGGCGCTCTATGAGGAGATGAGCTACACCGATGCAGCGCAGCTTTTCCTCGAGCTTGATGACTATTCCGACAGCGGAGATTATTATCTCAGGTGCTCCTACAATATCGCAGAAGGACTTTTTGCAGAGGGGCTTTATCAGGAAGCCCTTGAAGCCTTTGCTGCCATGGGCGATTATTCCGACTGCCGGGAGCGGCAGCTGCAGGTGCGGTACAGAATTGCAGAGGTCGCATATGAGAGTGAGGATTATTCTCGGGCGGTGCTGCTTTTCCTCGCCCTTGAGGATTATGAGGACAGCCCCGATATGGCGTACAAGGCGACCCTTGCCCTGACGGGTGATCCCGAGGTTGCAAAGGAGATGCTCTATTCGGGAGGCGTTACCCAGGAGGAGCTTTCAAAGTCGCTGAAAATCGCCGAGCGGCGCAATGTATTTGAATACAGAGCCATTGAAGCAGGGGCAAAGCACACGGTTCTGCTCCGAACTGACGGCACTGTCGCTGCCTGCGGAGATAATACCTACGGTCAGTGCGATGTCGGCGAATGGAGCGATATTGTGCAGATTGCCGTGGGCGCATATCATACTGTGGGACTGCGGGCGGACGGCACTGTTGTGGCGGTTGGAAAGAATACCAACGGGCAGTGCAAGGTCACTTCCTGGAAGGATATAAAGAGCATCGCAGCAGGAGACAGCGATACCTATGCCCTGACGTCAAAGGGAAAGGTGATATCCTGCGGATATCATGATTACAGCAATATAAAGCGAGCGGTGGAGGTTGAGGAGATATATGCAGGCTCCTACGCCGCTGCTGCAAGGCTTTCAACGGGAACCTATGTCCCCTCCCACAAGACCTATTCCATGGCTGCCGAGCGCGAGATTGTCTCGGTGGGACTGAATACGGGCTATACCGTGCTGCTGCAGGCGGACGGAGAGTGCATATCCTCGGTGGATGCAGCGGATGAATGGGAGAATATTGTCTGGGTCGATGCAGGCTCGACGGTGATTCTGGCGGTGGATATAGACGGCAGAGCAAAGGCGCATTTCTTCCGCAAGGGAGAGACTGTTGACCTGTCCGAGGTTGAGGATGCCTGTCAGTGCGCCGCAGGTCCTGAGCATTTTGTATTCCTCCATGAGGACGGAACACTATCTGCATACGGTGATAACACCTACGGTCAGTGCGATGTTGAGAGCCTGGGAAGTGCCTTCGGCGCTCAGTGAAGCTGATTTATTAAGAATACAGAAAACAAAAAAGCCTGACGGTTTTGCCGTCAGGCTTTGATTATGCTCAGTGCTGAACAAGTGTTGAGCTTTCGGTTATGGGCTGGATATCATAGCCCTGAGAAAGCAGCCATTCGATGATTGCGGGCAGTGCATCAACGGTGGTGTTCTTTGCAGAGCCTGTGTCGTGCATGAGAATATTGACCACTGTCTTGCTGCCGCAGCCCTTCTTGACGTTGGCAATGATCTTGCTCTTTGCAATGTTGTTGCCGCTTGCATCGCCGCTGGAAACGTTCCAGTCGTGGTAGTAATAACCCTTTGCAGGCACCGACTTCTTCAGCTTTGCCATAAGTCCGTAGCAGTACTTCTTATAAACAGTATTGCTGGAGCCGCCGGGGAAGCGGATTATCTTGGAGCGTACTCCTGTAAGGTTATATACCTTGTCGGATATCTTCTGAATCTCAGAGAAGAATGCCTTCTCGCTGGCGTAAACCTTTGCGTAATTGTGGGAATAGGTGTGCAGCGCAATGGTATGTCCGCGGTCAACAATCGCCTTGTATTCCTTGTCTCTGCCGCTCTTGCCGATTACAAAGAAGGTTGCCTTGACATCGTATCTGTCGAGAATGTCAAGTATCCTCATTGTGTTGCAGGAGGGACCGTCGTCAAAGGTAAGATATGCGACCTTCTTTGTAAGTCTGCCGCTCTTGTAGGCGCTGTAGGAGCTGAGCACCTCGCCGCTGTCGGTGTTGATGTATGCGCGCACCTTGAAATAATAGGTTTTGTTTGAGGTCAGACCGTCATTTACAAAGCTCAGGGTGTCGCCGCTCTCGATTTTTGCGACCTGGGAGTATGTGCCGCCGGAAGAGGTGCAGCGGTATACATAGTATCCGTCAGCGCCGCTGACCTTGTTCCAGGCAACTGTAATGGAGGTGTTGCCGCTCTTTCTTACAGAGGAGATGGAAGGTGCGGAAACGGTGGGCTTTGCAGAGACCGCTGCGGTGAGGGAGCCTACGCCTGTAAGTCCCTTGCTGGTGCGGTAGCCTGCGACCTTGTAGTAATAGGTCTTTCCGAGGGTCAGACCTGTATCTGTGTAGCTCTTTGAGGTGGTTCTTGCTATCTCTTCGTATATACCGTCAGTATTATCTGACCTGTATATTACATATCCTGTGGCGGAGGACAGTGCGCTCCAGCTGATTTTGATGCTGCTTACCGAGGCACTTGCTGCCTTGGGCGAGGAGGGCTTTGTCAGTGAGGGGGCAGCGCTTTTCACAGCGGATGCCTTACCCTCAGCGCCGCTTCTGATGGCAGCGACCTTGTAGTAGTAAGTAACACCGGGAACAACGCCTGTGTTGTTGTAGGTGCGCTTGCTGCTCGAATTTGTGGCATAAAGGGTGTATTCACCCTCGGGGTCGGTGGCGCGGTAGATCCTGTAGCCTGTGGCGCCTGCGACCTTTGTCCAGCTGAGCTTTACATAGCAGGAGCCCTTTGAAAGGGTCAGTGTGGGAGCGGTGAGCGCAGGCTTTGCGCTGAGAATCTCGCTGAATTCGCCGTAGATTCTGGTGTTGCCCGAATAACGGTATGCGCGGACCTTGTAATAATAGGTTTTGCCTGTTTTAAGGGAAGAGTTTGTCCAGGAAAGGGTGGAGCCGCTGGTCACGCGCTTTACAGCGGTGTAGGTTCCGTTTTCGCTTGATGAACGGTAGATGGTGTAGCCGGAAGCGCCTGCGACCTTGCTCCAGCTTACCTTGATGCTGCTGTAGGATGCAGCGGCAACCTTGAGGTTTGAGACTCTGGAGGGCAGAGTCTTTGCGCTGTCGGGCTCGGAGTACATGGAGTATTCGCCGTCGGCATTGATTGCGCGCACCTTATAGTAGAAGGTGCGGTTGAAGGCTCGTCCTGTGCGGGTGTAGGAAAGAGCATCGGTAACCTTTGTGATGTAGGTGTAGGTTCCCTTTGCGCTGCCCGAAGTCCATATCTCATAAGCCACTGCCCCCTCGACCTCACTCCAGGAGAGCAGGATGCTGTTGTAGCCCCCTGTTTCTGCGGTGAGAGCGGGCTGCAGCTCGCCGAAGGTAATTTCAGGCTCGGGTTCAGGGTCGGGGTCAGGAGTGGGAGTATCGGTCTCCGATATCACAGGGGCGGTATCGGAGGGAGAGATCTCCGAAGCGGAGACGGGAGCAATGCAGCATGACAGAAGCAGCAGCAAAGCGAGAAGTGCGGATGTGAGTTTTTTCATCATTATTACCCCCCAATGAATAGTTCAGACTTATATTATAACATAAAACAGCCGATATACAACCCTATTCCCTGTCCCTCAGGGAATATTTCTGTGCGATGGGCTTGTATTCAAGTATGCTGTCGATCTTTGCATAGATTCCCCCAAGGGGCTTGTGCAGAAATCGGGGACGGACGGAGAATATGACATACACAAGGAAAATCAGCAGGGAAATTACGGTGATAATAAGCCCTGTCCTTCCGCCGGGAGTCTCATATTCAAATCGGATATCATTCTCCCCCGCATCGCAGTAAACCGCCATAAGTCCCACGTTGACCTTCTCTATCTCTGTCTTTTCACCGTTTACAAAGGCGCTCCAGCCCTCATCATAGGGAACGGAGAAGAAAACAAGGTCGCTTTCGCTGAGGGTTATCTGCGCCGAAAAGCCCTCGGAATCGGGCTTGTAGGTCTCGCCGCAGGAGATGGCAGCGCGGTTTTTGCAGTCGGCGTAGTATTCCTCGGTGGTGACAAATACAGTTGAAACATCCATGTGGCTGAGGATGCCGTCATACCTGAGCGCCTGCTCATCGGAAAGCACCAGTGCCTTGAGCATTATTGCAGCTCTGTCAGCCTCGGCAAAGGTGTAGTATTCCGCCTCGGTGATATATTGGTCATAGGTGAAGCCCATGGGGATATAGAAATCATTTTTCCACAGGTTGTGTCCTGAGGATGTGGAAACATATGACCAGCCGTTGTTGGCGGTGCGGTAGTTTTCGGTGTAGGTGTGGGTTTCGCCGTCGGAGGTCCTGTAGGTGACGACCTCCGCATCGCTTTCGGAAACAGCGGGGTCAAATACGCCCCCCGAGCTTATCTTCTCGACAGAGCCGAATCTGCTGCCGAAAACCGCATCGTCAAACAGATATTTTACGCTGAGCAGTGCGCGCACTGCATAGGCGCTGCTGTCAGGACGGGTTGCAACGACCCGCTCGATTCCCACGCTTTCGTAAAAATCAATGGCAGTCGCGGGGATAATCGAATGGAAGGCGTTGATTGAGGACATATCCCAGAACATCGCCATGTTATCCATGGTTTCGTAGGTATCTATCCTGAAAATGCCATCCTGTGCCTTTTCCTTCTCCCCCTCAGGCATCTCAAGGGTCTTATCCCCCTCAAGGGCGTAGGGTATTACATAGTCCTTGTTTGAATAGGAAAGGCTCTGCCCTTCTGAGATAAAGTATATCCACATTGTGCAGGACACAATAACCACCGCACCGAATGCCAGAAGGACGGAAAGACGGTGCTTTTCCTCCCTGCGGAAGATGATGACGTAAAGCACCGCGACAAGGGACACAAGGGCTGTTGCCACATAGACCCAGAAGCGCTCGGGATAGAGATAGAGCCCGTACTTTGCCTCTGCGGTGGAAGAAGAAGGGGATGCAAGGGTCAGCCCGATGGCAAGGGAGATTGCAAGGGCAATTCCTGCCCCCCAGGCAAAGCCGCTTTTAAGATTTGCGTTCTTTGTGTTGAATGCCAGCACAGTCATAAGGGAGGTTATGAGGGTCAGCATATAGAACCACCGCGCGTAATAGGTGGCGTTGAAGAGCATGAAGGAAGAATTGAGGATGGGGATAAAGGCGAAGAACATGAGAACGATGAACATTCTCTTCAGCCAGTGACGGGGGAAGCTTTTAAGCCATGCAATGACTCCCACCATGCCGAAGGCAGGCAGATAGGCAGCGATGCTGCCCCATTTTGCCCCTGAATCGGGGGTGAAGTTGGGACGGGCAGGCAGGTCGGGCGGGAAGAACATGGACTCGATGATATTGAGATACCGCTGGCTTTCGGGGTAAACAAGAGAATTCCAGCCGTAGAGAAGGGTATCCACTCTGGGGCTTTTGAGCACCTCCGTCACCGCAGGGTACAGCAGTACGGCGGAAAGCGCCAGACCCAGCACCGCTTCAAAGGCGATGCGCAGGAATTTGCCTGCATTGAGGTGCCAGTTGCCTCGGGAGAGGAGCCTTACAAAGAAATAGATAATAACAAAGATGACTTCCCCTGTGAAGAAAAAGTAGTTTACAAAGGCATTTGCAAACACCGCCAGAGCAAACATGCCCTTTTTGTTCTGACTCATGAGCTTTTCCAGCGCCAGAAGCAGCAGGGGGAATACAATCATGGGCTCATGGAAGTGGTTGAAGAAAATGTTAAAAAGTGAATAGCCCGAAAAGGCGTACAGCAGACCGCCGATAAGCGCCCAGTCCTTGTCCTTTACAAAATGTCTGAGGTAGGCGTAGGCAGTCACTGCGCAGAGGGATATCTTCACAGCCAGCAGCGGTCCGATAAGGTACGGCACCGCACCGCTCGGGAAAAGCAGTGTCAGCAGAAAGAATGGGGAGCCGAGATTATAGAAAGAATAGGAGCCGACGAAATTTACGCCGATGTCGGTCTTGAAATCCCAGCCCACAGAGCCGTTTTTTATCATGTCGTGGGCGTGCATATAGAAGGGGTACTGCTGCACGTTGAAGTCACCGTACTGCAGAAAATATCCCCTGTCTGAGATTATAAAGGGCAGAAAGATTATGAGATTTATAATGAGCGCAATGGCAAATACAGTGCTTGTGCGCTCCTTTTTGCCGTTGAGGGTGATTTTCTCAAGGAGATTCATGGTATTCCTCCAGTTTCGGCACAACGGAATGCCGCATTATTACAAAGGTGATAAAGACCGACAGGGCGATATTGCAGAGGGAATTGACACTCTGCATGGTCAGAATGTTTTCTGCCCAGTCTCCCCCGTGGTTTACAAGGGCAAGGATGCGCCCCTGATTTGCAAAGGTTATCAGAGCCTGTGCGCAGAAGGCGAAAAGGATGCGCCTGTCGCGCAGCTCGGAATAAACAAGAATCAGCAGAAAGAGAGCCAGCATCTGATACCGCTCGTGCTGTCTGGTGGTAAACATGAAAACGCCGTTTGCAAAGAGATATGCGGCGGAAAACATATGGAGTTTCGGAAGCTTTATATAGCCGAAGGTGACGACCGCGCACAGTGCTGCGAGGACTATGGGTGAAACTGCTGCAAAAGCACCTTCCTCCTGCCAGTTGAGCCCGAAGATACCGTAGAGATTATCGGCGTTGAGGTTTATATAGGGGTAGGTGCCTGCGCCCTTTAAATAGACATCTATGGGCAGTGTTATGCTCCCTGCGCCAATCATGAAGGGTATCCACATTATTATCCATACCGCGACTGCGATTCCCACATTTTTTGCAGCGGAGAGCCATGCTTTTGTATTTTTAAAGCCCCCTTTCGAGCGGACAAGCTCAAGGAGCATCACAGGGGCAAGATATGCCGCCTGAAATTTAAGCAGCAGACAGAGAGCATAGACAACGCAGGCTGCGGTGTGCTTTTTTCTGTTCATGAGGTAAAAAACCGCAAGAACAAAGAGCAGCAGCACGCAGTCGGTCTGCCCCCAGAAGCCGCAGTTGAAAATTGCGGCAGGATTCATCGCCCACAGTGCGCAGAGAATCACTCCTGCGGTCTCACTCTTCGGACGTGCGAAAAGGTACAGCACGAAGCATATTGCAGCATCGCACAGTATGGGGACGAACTTTATTGCAAGCATCCTGAGCATATCAGAGCCTGCAACGGCGGGTATACGCGCAATGAGTCCGACGATTTTCAGGACGTACAGATAGAGGGGCGGATAATCGAGATTCCACACATGCCCGTCATAGGCGTTGAAAAATCCCTTCTGCAGGTCATAAGCCCACTGCAGATTCCATGCGGTGTCATAGTCGTTTATGTAGAAAATTCCTGCGCACAGCCGCGCTGCAAAGGCGAAAACCGCGATAATTGCAGCGATTTCCGCAAATCTGAAGCTTCTGTTCTCTTTCATTCTTCAAAGGTGACTGTCTTATCAAACTCTCTGCGGGGTCTTGCACAGGGGCTTTCGTCGGGATAGCCCACCACAAGGGCGCCTGCGATTATATCCTTGCCGAAGCGCTCCTGAAGATATTCCTGAGCGACCAGCACATGCCCTACCCACAGCGAGCCGAGCCCCATATCGTAAGCCATGAGGGACATATTCTCAAAGCATGCTCCAACACTTGTGATATCGGGGATAAGGTACTGCCATGGGGCGCTTCTTGCTATCCGCTCGATTCTTCTGGGCATGAAGACGAGAATCACCGCAGGGGCGCTTCTCATTACCGAGACCGTGTGGAGAAGGTCCTTTATGTCGGGGTTTTCTGCGGCGCAGCCTTCCATTGCATCGCAGAGTGCGGAAATCTCAGTCTTTCGAAGGACATGGAATTTCCAGGGCTGACCGTTCTTTGCGCTGGGGGCAAGGATGCCCGCCCTGATTATTTCGGTTATCTGCTCGTCCGTTACGGGTGTATCCTTATAGGCGCGGATGCTCCTGCGCCCTTCTATTGCTTTTCTGAGCTCCATAAGTACGCTCCTTTTTCAGGTGGGATAATAATAAATTATATCATACACCGCTGCATTTAACAAGAACCTTGAATTTGACGGATGGTTATTGTATAATCGGTTTATATCATAAGAGAAAGGCGGGAAATTATGCGGAAAATTCAGGCGCTCCTTCTGGCGGCAGTGCTGATCCTTTTCGGCGCACTTCCCGTTTACGGGTCGGAGAATACGGAATCAGACCCCTACAGCACAGGGGTTTTTGAGCCCTGCGAATACATCCCCTCCTTTGCCACGGTTCCCGAATTCTATGTGCCTATCGAGAGCGTTACCTGCATGTATATGTTCATCGACGCAGAGGGCAATGCCCACAAAAGATGGTACGGCTCCATCGACGGCGCCTACGGCTGGTACGCCGTTGAGGAAGGGGAAATGAGGGTAAAGGATTACTCGATGCCGATAAATGTGGAGGACGACCGAGCCATGCTGGAGGTAAAAACCGGGAATAAGTACTCTTCGGAAAGTGATCTCGGTTATGTGGGAATTCTCCCCCCTGAAGTGAGCAAAACCGAAGTGCAGGAGCTTTTCGGCGTGCCGATGAAGGATTTTGTGCTGTACACAGGCAGCGCAGTCGCCGTACTGTGCATGATAATCATGGTTTCTGCGGCGGTTGTAAGAAACAGACGTAAAAACCGTCGGTATTTTTAAATTGGATATTGTTAAGCCCCCGCCTGCGGCACTGCCGCAGGCGGG
>JAZUPA010000150.1:0-27335 GCA_045604945.1 Acutalibacteraceae bacterium | reverse complement strand
TAGCCTTCTTCTTTACATCAGCCATTATTCTGCCTCCAATCTTGCGCACTCAGCAGTAAGCTCAGCCATTGCAATCTCATATTCCTCTGCGTTGAAGTCGGATCGTAGCCATGTCGTTCTGTGAGCCAAGGAGTTGATTTATGACATTGTCTTCCTAAGACCGCTTGGCCTCCGACTTGTCTCTTGTAGCCTTCTTCTTTACATCAGCCATTATTCTGCCTCCAATCTTGCGCACTCAGCAGTAAGCTCAGCCATTGCAATCTCATATTCCTCTGCGTTGGGTGCTTTTCCGTGCCAGTCGCACTTGTTCTCCATAAAGGATACACCCTTGCCCTTTACGGTCTTCATGACAATTGCAAGAGGCTTACCTTCGACATTGGAATCAACAGCCTTCTCGATAGCATCAAAGTCATGTCCATCGATCTCAAGAGTTTCAAAGCCGAATGCAACGAACTTGTCAACGATTGGGTACGGAGAATTTACTTCAGTGATTGCACCGTCAATCTGAAGATTGTTGTTGTCAACAATAACGGTAAGATTGTCAAGCTTCTTATGAGACGCAAACATTGCTGCCTCCCATACCTGACCTTCTTCAAGCTCACCATCGCCAAGAATTGTATAAACATGATTTGTTCTTCCCTGAAGTTTCATGGAAAGAGCCATACCTACAGCACAGGAAATACCCTGACCGAGAGAACCGCTGCTCATATCAACGCCGGGGATCTTCTTCATATCAGGATGTCCCTGAAGAAAGCTTCCGTATTTGCGCAGAGTCTTGATGTAATCTGCGGGGAAGAATCCGCGCAGTGCAAGAGCACCATAAAGTGCAGGTGCACAGTGACCTTTAGAGAGAACAAAACGGTCACGGTCATCCATCTGCGGAGCATCGGGATTCACGTTCATCTTATCAAAATAGAGATAAGTGAGCATATCGGTCATTGATAATGAACCGCCCGGGTGTCCGCACTTTGCGTTGTAGGTACCTTCGATAACAAGCTGACGAACTTTGTTAGCTGTTATCTGAAGGCTTTTCTTTTTTGCAGCATCCATTATGAAACCTCCATAAAGTGTTTTATAACATAATTTATCAGCTCTGCCACAGCACCTCTGCGGCAGTCGCACACAATTAGGTCAGCCGCTTTTTTTATATCATCAGCGGCATTTTTTGGCGCAGCAGAAAATTGCGCACCAATAATCATTTCCATATCGTTATAATAATCGCCAATCGCTATGCTCATAGCATCTTTATCTTCAAGAGCAATAAGTGCATTTATTGCCGACATTTTGTTAGCATCTTTATTTAAAATCTCACAGTAATAAGGACACGAGCAAACAGAAACAACACTGTTGGGTTGATTTTCCTTGCAGTAATCCCAAACCTGCAAAATAGTGTCTGCATCACCTGAAAAGAGTATTTTAAAGAATTTCTCAGGCGCATTATACTCATTCACATCGACAGTTGTAAACTTCAATCCCTCAACAATTTCTCGCGCTGTATTGTCATAGCCGTATCTAAGCTGATATATATTACAATCATCACACCAAAGCTCGATGCCGACAGTGGGAAATTTATTATAAATATCCATAATCAAGGGCATAAGCTCTATCTTAGAAATCATTGACGTCCACACAAAATCGTGTGTAGAAAAATCATAAACTCCGGCACCATTAAACACAATGCTCTTATCTGAACACTCGATCATTTTCTTATAAGTCCCAACAGACAGTGGTGAGCGTCCTGATGCAATAACAAGCTCTCCTCCGAGGGCAGCAAATCTTTTTGCCGCTCTCTTATTCCTCAGCGGCATCCTAAGCTTATTTGTTATCAGAGTACCGTCAATATCCGATGCTATAATAATTCTTTTTTTCAGACAAATCAACTCCGTGTATTTCAAGAGCGAAGCTTATTTAATATTGAAGTGAAATATTCTGGCAATTCAGACTCAATATCAATTTGTTCGTCGCTTCTTGGATGAACAAAAGCTATCCTCTTCGCGTGAAGGCATTGACCTTTACATTCAGAAAATTGAGGTTTCATGCCGTATACAGTATCACATACTACCGGATGACCAATATGAGCCATATGAACTCTTATCTGGTGAGTACGCCCTGTTTCAAGTGTAAGTCTTACATGTGAATACCCTTTATAGGTATCAATAACCTCATAGTGAGTAATAGCCTCACGTCCATTTTTTACAACAGCCATTTTCTTTCTGTCATAAGGACTTCTGCCTATAAGAGTCTTAATTGTTCCGCTATTTTCCTTCGGTTTTCCGACAATAATTGCCTCGTACTGTCTTGCAAAGTCATGTACCTTTATAAGATCTGCCAGCTTTTGATGAGCAAAATCGTTCTTCGCCACAATCAAAAGACCACTGGTATCTTTATCAAGACGATGAACAATCCCCGGTCTTGCAACTCCGTTGATCCCCGAAAGCGTATCGCCACAGTAGTACAGCAGTGCATTAACCAATGTGCCGCTTAAATTACCTACAGCAGGGTGAACAACCATTCCTTTTGGTTTGTTTACAACAAGAAGATCATCATCTTCAAAAACAATTTCGAGTGGAATATTCTCCGGAAGTGTTTCAAGTGCAGCAGGTTCAGATATTGATAAAACTATCTCATCTCCTGCTTTTACCACGCATTTCTTTCCAGCTATATTGCCATTAAGAAGTACCGCGCCATCTTCAATAAGTTTCTGAATATACGACCTTGAGTAATCCGCAAGCAGGGCGGCAATTGACTTATCCAATCTATTGCCGTCCTGCTCTGCAATAATTTTTATTTCTTTATTCATTTTTCACAGCAGAAGTCTCTGCACATTTTTTGCTCACTTGCTGTGCATACTTGTCGTGAATAAACATAATATATACGCACATAAGGATTCCGCCTACTACAATACAGCAATCAGCGAAATTGAAAATTGCAAACTTGAAAAGCGGAGAAATATCAATATAATCGATAACCTCGCCAAATCGAATTCTGTCTATAAGATTTCCTATGCCTCCGCCTATAACAAGGGTTGCAGATACATAACCAAGCCAGTGATTTATAATTTTTTTCGCAATAATCACAGCAATGACCGCCAAAATTATAAATGTACCTATTATAAAGAACCATCTTTGTCCTTCAAGAATACTGAAAGATGCTCCATCATTTCTGAGATGGTGCCAATTCAGCACACCCTTGATCGCCACAACAGATTCACCAATCTCAAGGTTTGTATCAACAATGTACTTGATTATCTGATCGGCAGCAACAAGAACTGCCGCACAAATAACTATTACAACATATAGCATAGGTAATGCTCCTTGAAAAAATTATTTGATAGCGTTTCTGCATCTCTCACAGAGAGTCGGATGCTCGCTGTCATGACCGACAGTACTGTCATAAGCCCAGCAACGCTCGCACTTTTCGCCGCTTGCCTTTTCGACCTTGACAGCAAGACCTGAAAGCTCGGAAGCAGCAACGCTGCCATCGTTCTCAGCGAGAGTTACGCCGGATACGATGAAAATAGCATTAAGAGTATCCTCATATTTCTTGAGGAAAGAAAGCATATCAGCATCACAGTAAAGAGCAACAACAGCCTCAAGAGACTTTCCGATGACCTTTTCTTTTCTTGCACCCTCAAGAGCCTTCTGCACTTCATCTCTGATAGCGTGAAGCTTATCCCAATCAGCCATAAATGCCTCATCAGCATCAACAGGCTTCACCTCAGGCATGCTGTTGAATACGATATTCTCTGCATTGTCCTCCTTACGGTGAGGCATAAACTGCCATACCTCGTCAGAGGTATATGCGAGCACAGGAGCAACAAGGCGAACCATGGAATCGAGGATTTCATACATTACGCTCTGTGCAGCTCTGCGGCTTGTGCTTTCTTTGCCATCGCAGTAGAGTCTATCCTTAAGAACATCAAGGTAGAAGTTACTCATATCGACAACACAGAACTTGATGATGGCGTGAACTGCCTGATAGAACTCATAGCTGTCATATGCCTTCTTGCATACTGCAATAAGAGCGTTAAGTCTTGCAAGTGCCCAACGATCAATTGGCATAAGTTCTTCTGCCTTTACCATATCCTTATCGGGATCAAAATCCGCAATGTTTGCAAGGATAAAGCGACAGGTATTTCTGATCTTTCTATAAGATTCGGAAATCTGAGAAAGAGCATTATCGGAAATTTTTACGTCACTGTGGTAGTCAGAGGATGCAACCCAGAGCCTGAGAACATCTGCGCCATACTTGCTCACGATGGTTTCGGGAGAAATGCCGTTGCCCTTGGACTTATGCATTTCGTCGCCCTTTTCATCAAGTACCCAACCGTGAGTAACAACTGCCTTGTAAGGTGCCTGGCCTCTCCATGCTGCGGCGGTAAGCAGCGATGAGTTAAACCAGCCTCTATACTGGTCAGCACCCTCAAGATAGAGATCAGCAGGCCATGTGAGATAATCACGTGCTTCGCAGACTGCTACATGCGTTACGCCGGAATCAAACCAGACATCCATGATGTCATTTTCCTTTGTAAATGTAGTATTGCCGCAATGCTTACAGGTAGTACCCTTGGGCATAAGTCTGGAGGGAGTTCTTTCATACCATACGTCAGAACCGTGCTTACCGAACAGTCTTGCAACATACATAATGGTATCCTTATCAAGATGCTCCTTACCGCACTTCTTGCAATAGAAGATAGGAATAGGAACACCCCAGCGGCGCTGACGGCTGATACACCAGTCTTTACGCTCACGGACCATTGAAGTAATTCTGTCTTCGCCCCAGCCGGGAACCCATTTAACGTTCTTGATCGCCTCAAGAGCTGCTTCCTTGAAATTATCAATAGAGCAGAACCACTGCTCTGTTGCTCTGAAAAGGATGGGATGCTTACATCTCCAGCAGTGGGGATACTTATGAACAATTCTCTCACCTGCAAGAAGAGCACCGGTTTCTTCAAGGTGCTTGCCGATGATCTTATTTGCTTCATCAGTGGTCTTACCCTTTACAAAGTCACCTGCTTCTGCAGTCATCCTACCTGCTGCATCAACAGGAACTACCATGGGGATCTCGGGGTATTTTCTGCATACATTATAGTCGTCAACACCGTGACCGGGAGCGGTATGAACACAGCCTGTACCGCTTTCGATGGTAACGTGGTCGCCAACGATAACAAGAGACTGTCTGTCAAGGAAGGGATGCTGAGCTGTCATGTATTCAAGCTCTTCGCCCTTGATTTCGCCTACGATCTCGTACTCTTCGATCTTAGCAGCCTTCATGGTGCTTTCGACAAGCTCGTTGACAATGATATAGGTCTCATTGCCAGCCTTGACGAGATTATATTTAAATCTGGGACCTACGCAGATAGCAACGTTACCGGGCAGGGTCCATGTGGTAGTTGTCCAGATAACGAAATAGGTGTTTTCAAGATCAGCACCGAGAGCCTTGAGCTTACCCTTATCGTCAGTTACCTTGAACTTTACATAGATGGTAAAACAGGGATCCTCGCCGTATTCGATCTCAGACTCTGCAAGAGCAGTCTGGCAGTCTGTACACCAGTAAACGGGCTTGAGTCCGCGGTAGATGTGACCGTTGCATGCAAGCTCTGCAAAGAACTCGATCTGCTTCTGCTCAAAACGGGGCAGCAGGGTGATGTAGGGGTTATCCCACTCGCCGATGTAGCCAAGTCTCTTGAACTGCTCGCGCTGATCATCGATGTAGCCGTTTGCAAATTCTGCGCAGAGCTTACGCAGCTCAACAACAGAAATCTGGCTGTCAACGCCTGCCTTTGCTCTTGCCTTAAGCTCGGTGGGAAGACCGTGGGTATCCCAGCCGGGAACATAGGGAGAACAGAAGCCGTTCATGTTCTTGTATCTTACAACGAAGTCCTTGAGGGACTTGTTGAGTGCGTGACCGAGGTGAATGTTGCCATTTGCATAAGGAGGGCCGTCATGAAGGACAAACTTGGGCTTTCCCTCATTCATTTTGATAAGCTTCTTGTAGACCTCCATCTTCTCCCATCGAGCAAGCATATCAGGCTCTCTCTGGGGAAGGTTTGCTCTCATCGGAAATTCCGTTTCGAGCATATTGAGTGTAGACTTATAATCCTGTGCCAATGTTAATCTCTCCTATTTTCAAGCACATATATGTGCCGAATATTCTGTTTACTGACCTCTGCGTCTGAAGAGGTTTGCAGGTGAGCTGTCAGATTCGTCACTTCCGGATGCTCCGCCTGCAGGTGAATACGGTGCGCCGCCTTCCACAGGAGGTTCAAATGCAGTGAATCTGGGCTGTCTTCCTGCTGCGATTCCGCCTGCTCTGGGTGTTTCTCCCTCATCGCCTATATTGACGGTAAAGCCGTCTTTTCTCTGTACAGGCTTTTCTGCTGCAGGTGCAACAGGGGGCATCTCAGAAAATACAGGTTCCTCTGCTTTTACCTCAGGCTGCATGGGAGCTGTGCGTGCTCCGGGCATCTGAGGCATCTGGGGACGGGGTCTCTGTGCAGGAGTGGGCCGTGCTGCAGGGGCAGGCTCCTGTGCAGGCTCTGCCTGAGAGAAGGGAGCTGCTGCTTTTCTGTCAAGCATTACAACTGAATCGGACATCTCTCTTGTCTCGGGAGAAAGAATCTCGCCTGTAGGCAGATTGTTGATAAGGGTAAGGTGATCCTTGTATGCCTTGAGTAGACGAGCCTTGAAGTCAGCTATATCCTTCTGCATACGGTCAATTATCTCGCGCTCACGATGAATTTCAGCCTGAGCGTTTGCAACTATTCTCTCAGCCTTGATTGTTGCATCCTTAAGGATGATCTCAGCCTTGTGCTTTGCGTCTCTGAGGGAGGCATCGCCGACCTTCTGCGCATTCATAAGTGCATTACGGATGGAATCCTCCTCCTGCTGATACTCTGCAAGGCGCGCAGCAAGAACCTCAAGCTTTTTTACAAGCTCTGCATTTTCGCGGAGAAGCGCATCATAAGAAAGCTGTACTTCATCGATAAATGCCTCAACGTCTTCAGCGCGGTATCCGCCAAAGTTGGATTTTCTGAAATTGACATTTCTGATTTCATTAAGAGTCAGCATAATGTCTTAACCTCCCAAAACTAAATATACTTTCGCGCTCTCAGACTCAAACGTCCTTTACGCGTCTGCGGTCCTATCTGATCCACAATGAATTTTCCGTATCCACGGATGGAAATTTTTGAGCCATCCGAGACAGAAGCTGAATTCGACAGCACTTCATAGTAATTCAGGGTCACTCTGCCTGATTTGATAAGCAGCGCAGCCTGATCTCTGCCTGTATTTGTCAGAGCTTTTACAATACAGTCAAGTCTGGCCGATGCAACAGTGCCGGATATAGCTTCAAACTTAGCCCCTTCCGGCAGCGGTTCTTCATAGCCTTCTGTCAGCGATACTCCTTCTCCGCCAACCTTGAACAGCTGTTCAAGAACATATTTTGCTACATCCATCTTGACAAAGAAGACACATCTTCCCTTTTCAATCAAAATGTCTCCTATAACTTCGCGTTTAAGTCCCAGGGACATCAGCGAACCGAGAAAATCCCTGTGACTGAGCTCTGCTTCGTCTCTGAAAAGAGCTGTAACGGGCGAAATATCAAAGTCCTGCGTATCCGGAACATACCCATAAGGAAATATCCCTGCGCATACTCTTTCCGCATCCTCTCGCCCGCCCCAGAACACAGCTTCAACTGTCCTGAAATTATTCAGTCTGCCTTCAGCATAGCTGCGTTCCCGTTCATCAAGAAAACAGGTGAACTGCGGACAGTTTCGCTTGTCCGCAAGATAGACAGCATCCCGGAGCTTTGCATCCAGAAGTCTGCCTTCCTCAGTCTCATGAAAGAGAGGCATTAAAAGAATACTCCGTTGTTTTCCAGCTCATCAATAACCTCAGCACCTGTGATGCCGACGTTATAGGGGGTGATTATATATGTGCGCTTTGCAATGCTCTTTATCTGTCCGCCGTTTGCATATGCAACGCCGCTGAGGAAATCGACAACGCGGCGATAAACATCCTTGTTGGTGTTCTCGAGATTGAGAACTACTGTATTCTTCTCCATCAGGCACTCTGCAATGGCAAAAGCATCGGAAGAATTCTCCGGATGGAATACAACCACATTAAGCTGTGCAGTGGTGTGAATGCTGACAACCTTGTTATTGGATTCAAGTCTTGTTGCCTTTACGGTTCTTTCGGGAAGCGGCTCTTCTGCGTAGTAACCGTCGTCCTCATCCTCGTAATCGTCGTAATCGTCATAATCCGGTGCAGTGCTGGAAAGACGGCTTGTGAAGTTTCTGAAAGCATCCTTGATTCCCATTTTAATTTCCTCCTTAATTTCTCGCGCCGAACAGTGCAGAACCGACTCGCACGATATTGGCGCCTTCTTCTATAGCAATTTCATAATCGGATGACATACCCATAGAAATATATTTCATCTTAACATTACTATTATCTTTGTTTTTGTCCCTAATGTCAATGAATAGATTGTATATTTCTTTAAAAAAGTGTCTTGTTTTTTCCAAATCCACGTCAAAAGGCGGAATTGTCATCAATCCGCAGACGCAAACAGCATCAAGACCGCTGATTTCTTCTATCAGAGCCTCAACATCTTCCGCTCTGACTCCGCCCTTGCTCTCCTCGCAGCCGATATTTACCTCGATGAGAATATCGGTAGTAATTCCAAGAGCTTTTGACTGCTTTGAAATCTCCTTTGCAAGCTTCAGAGAATCCACAGACTCTATCATGGATACCTTTCCCACAACCTGTTTTACCTTATTCGTCTGCAGCGAGCCGATAAGATGGATTGTAAGATTCTCTCTGTCAAGCTCATCGAACTTTGAGTTAAGCTCCTGAACGCGGTTTTCTCCGATAAAATCAACACCCAGCGAAATAGCATGATTGATGATTTCAACCGGCACTGTTTTTGTAACAGCCATCAGGCGGACATCTGAAACATCGCGCCCTGCTCTCTCTGCAGCAGCAGCAATATTGCTTCTTATCTGTTTCAGATTTTCTTCAACAGCATTCTTCCATTCATCAATCGTTAACGATCTTTCCATCGTACAGATCCCTTCCTTCAACGATTACTTCATCATAAAGCTTCAGGTAGCTGCTGTCGGAAATATTGTTTCTGACAACTGTTACGCCTTCTCTGGAATAGAGAATGTCGACATACCTGAATATTACCTCATTGCCCCAGAGGACATAGACTCCGACCTTCTCAACATCGTATGTAACGACAACATCCTCATCACCCTCAGCAATAACGCCGTACTGATATGCGTCGGATGCCGAGACTGTCAGCTCCTGAGTGACTGTCTGGGTTCGGATTGCATCGGTCTTGATTCCTATTCCCTCATAGCTGCGAACCTCGATCACTATGGGCTGAGAACGTATTGCAGTAAGCTCCGAGAGCAGATAATTGCAGGTAAAAAGTACAACCGCTCTGTCTTCGCCCTCAGTATGATTAACTGATGCAAGAGTTGCTCGGACGCTGCCTACTTCCGCATAGGGAAGCTTTATTGTGTAGGTTTTTCCAACCGTTAGCTTCTCGGCATCCTCTGCAGAAATCGCACTGACAAGATGCCATTTGTAGTCATCTGCAATTTTTCCTATATATTTCGATGTGTCCACATAAGTAAGATTATCAAGCAGATTATCGATATCGCCCGGGGTAAGATTCTTTGAGCTTTCAGTTCCAAGCTCATTTTCATGACCGTCAACAGTGCTGACATAATAGCCTGCATTGCTTGCCTTGACAATCTGAGGTACAATATCGTACTTTGCTTCCAGACGTTCCTTTTCAGCCTGAAGCTCCTCTATTCTGGCATTGAAGTTGTCAACATCGTGCTTGTATATCTGTCGCTTATTAAGAAGGTATGTAATATCAGCCCGTATCTCATCAACAAGCTCAAGGTCGCCGCTGTTGATCGCATCTGCCAGTGAGGTCAGTCTTTCATTAAGCAGCTTATCTATGGATGCAGATTCTTCCTTGGCGGTTTCCATGCTCTTGAACTCTTCAATCTGCTCGTCTATTTCAATTATTCTGTTGTACGCATTCGCATCATCGGCGGTTTTGAATACATAGGCAATTGTCTGACCCTTTGAAACCTTTCCGCCCTCGGTAACCGCAGGTACTATTACTCCCGAGTATTCATTCTCGATAAGCATTTCGTCCCTTATGGTTATTCCAAGACCTTCGATCTCATCGCTGAGTTCAAGACTCAATGCCTGTTCAGTTACAATTTTCGTGTACGCATGCTGGTAAAGCTGATACACAAGATAGAACACAAGCAGTGCGCTTACAAGAACGATCGCTGTCCATTTGAGTATTTTTACCGCTTTCGGAGGCAGCCTGAATTCAGCAGCCTTATCCTTTACTTCCTTCAGATTCATCTTTCTGTTCCTCTCCCAACCAGGGCTCAATAAAAATCATCGCCTTACTCACAAGAGTCTGCACATCAGGGCAATTCATAGCATCAAGCCATTTTATCCTTTCGTCTCGGCGAAACCATGTCAGCTGGCGTTTTGCATATCTCCGTGTCTGTCTTTTAAGGATCTCAACAGATTCATCGAGACTCTGACTGCCTGAAAAGAATCCGAACAGTTCCTTATGCCCTATCGCCTGCACTGATGTTTTGCCGCTGTTATTATACGCTATAACCGCCTCATCAATCAAGCCCTTTTCAAGCATTATGTCTACTCTTTTATTAATTCTTTCATAAAGCCTGTCCCTATCGGAGAAATTCACTCCAATCGGCAGTAAATCATATCTGGATTCATTTGCTCTCGACATTTTATTCTGCTGAGACAGGGTAATTCCGCTTGACATAAAAATTTCAAGCGCTCTGACGATTCTGGATATGTGATTCGGGTGCAGCCGCTCTGCTGTTTCGGGATCTATCCGTTGGAGCTCCTCCAGCAGGACCGCTCCACCTTCCTTTTCCGAGCGTTCATAAAGCAGCCCACGGATTTTCTCGTCCGACGGTGCATCCGCAAAAACAAGATCATCCACCAGCGAAGAATAGTACAGTCCCGTTCCGCCGCAAAGAATCGGCAATTTTCCTCTATTAGATATATCCGAAATACATTCGTGAGCCATCTCGCAGTAACGCGAAACCGAAAACTGCTCAGATGCATCAACACAGCTTACCATGTGGTGAGGTATTCCGCACTGTTCTTCTTTGGTTGGCGCTGCAGTTGCAATCTCCATACCTCTGTATATCTGCATTGAGTCACAGGAAACAACCTCGCCGTCAAGCCTTTTTGCAAGTGCCGCAGCAAGGGCTGTTTTTCCCGACGCGGTTGGTCCTACCACCGCAAGAAGCTTTATTTTTTCACTGTTCATAATCAAGCTCTGCCAAAATTCTTTTCTATTTCGCTCTTTTTAAGCGATATCCATATGGGTCTTCCGTGAGGGCAGTACCTTACATCAGGATTTGCAATCAATTCAAGAACAAGCTGAGCCAACTCGTCCGCATTTGTATCATCTCCTGCTTTTATTGCAGACTTGCATGCGATTGTCTGGAACATTCTATCTGTCTTTGCCGTAATTGTTGCATCCGCTTTATTGCCGAAATTACCCGCGATCTCCATGACCGCACTCTGAATATCCGACCCGACAAGATACACAGGTATTGCTCTGACCATAACCGTACCTGTTCCGAAATCATCAATCTCAAAACCAGCCTCGGCAAGCAGATCAAGGTTTTCAATAATTGCATTGTAATGCATTTTCTCAAGGGTTACGGTAAGCGGAATTGTCAGAAGCTGAGATGCCGGATCCTTCCTGCTCTCAATTAACTTCTTGTATTTAAGCCGCTCGTGGGCAGCATGCTTGTCAATGTAAATAAGCTGCTTTTCAGATTCAACTATTATATATGTATTGAACGCCTCTCCGATTATCCTGTAGTCAGGCATTGCAAAATTATCAGCCGCAGGTTCAGTTACAGGCTCTTCCACGACAGCAGGTATATATTCCGTTTTTTCCGCTTCAACAACGATAATTTCCTCAGCTTTTCTTTCAGGGAATATATCAACAGACGGTATCCTTGGAATAATCGGCCCTGTCTCAGGCTTTATTATCTGCACCGCATTATCTCCGAGAGTGTTTCCTCCCGAATGACTGTTGAGCATATTCTCAGGCATGGTCTCAACCATTTTGGGAGTCTCTCTGATTGTAACTTTTGGTGTTGCTGCAGGAGCAGAAACCGTTTTCACAGGCTCTGCGGGTTTGAAAATAGTAGTCTGCACTGCATTGGCAGTTTCCGGAGGCAGTACAGGTCTGGTGCTGACAGGGCGCTTTTCGGGAATCTTCATTTCCTTTCTCTCATCATTTTCAGAAAGGGAATTCTTCACGCCCCAGTAAACGCAGTCAAATACGGGCCGCTCGTTGGTAAATCTGACCTCAAGCTTTGCAGGATGTACGTTAACATCCACTGCCGCACAGGCAATTGTTATTGAAAGTACGCACGCAGGATGCTTTCCTATCATCACAGCCCCTTTGCATGCTTCCTCAAGAGCCGCCTGCATGGTCTTGCTCTTTACATATCTGCCGTTGATAAAGAAAATCTGCATGCTCATGTTGGGTCGGGCATTCACAGGCTTCGACACATACCCTTCAACGGACACGTTATTAAGGGTATAGCTTACAGGAATAAGCCCCGATGCAAACTCCTTGCCATATACAGCGCGAATGGCAGAAATTCTCTTGCCGTCTCCCGGTGTGCGCAGCACCTCCTTGCCATCTCTAATGAAGGTGAACGCTATCTCAGGATGGGACAGGGCAATTCTGTCAATTGCAGATGCGCAGGCATTTCCTTCTGCTACATCCTTTTTGAGAAACTTCATTCGTGCAGGAGTATTAAAGAAAATATCCCTTGCGATTATTGTTGTACCTACTGCACAGGCGGTTTCTTCACAGTATGTCTCTTCTCCGCCTTCGATGCAATAACGAATGCCCACATTTGCATCCACAGCGCGAGTGATAAGTTCAACTCGGCATACCGCTGCGATGGATGCCAGTGCCTCGCCGCGGAAGCCCAGTGTGGCAATCGCTTCAAGGTCAGCACCTGTCTCTATCTTGCTTGTTGCGTGACGAAGGAATGCCGTCGGCACATCCTCAGATGCTATTCCGCAGCCATTGTCTGTGATTCGGAGCATCTCAACACCGCCGCGTTTTATTTCGACGGTAATGGATGTTGCCCCTGCATCTATTGAATTTTCAACAAGCTCCTTGATTACAGAGGAAGGGCGTTCAACGACCTCTCCCGCCGCAATAAGTTCAGCTGTGTGCTTGTCAAGAAGTCTGACCTTAGGCATAAAAATCACCTTTTATTGAAGTAGCTTTATCAAATCGTTAAGCGTTGTAAGTGCTTCTATGGGAGTAAGGGTATTTATATCAATGTTCTTTATTCTTCTTATCGCTTCTGTTTCCTCAGGCGGCGTCATGGGAATAAACATCTGATCGCTGCTCTGTTTCACCTTTACTCTGGGAGCTTCAAGTTTTCCGGACTCAAGCTGATTGAGAACATCCTTTGCTCTTTTTATCACCCAGTCAGGAATTCCTGCCAGCTTTGCAACTTCTATGCCGTAGCTGTCATCTGCACCGCCGGGAACTATCATTCTCAGGAAGGTAATGTCATCGCCATGCTTTTTAACGGCAATATTGTAGTTGCGAACACCCTGCAGAGAATCCTCCAGAGCTGTCAGCTCGTGATAGTGCGTTGCAAACAGTGCCTTCGCCCCGAGCTTTCTCTTGTCTGCAACAAACTCCAGAACCGCTCGCGCAATGCTCATTCCATCAAAGGTTGAAGTTCCTCTTCCTATCTCATCAAGAATAAGCAGACTTGATGCTGTTGCATTCTTGAGAATATATGCAACCTCATTCATCTCAACCATAAATGTTGACTGTCCCGATGCAAGGTCATCCGATGCTCCGACTCTTGTAAAGATGCTGTCAACAATACCTATCTCGGCGCTTTCTGCCGGAACATAACAGCCTATCTGTGCCATGAACACTATAAGTGCAACCTGTCGCATATAGGTGGATTTACCAGCCATGTTGGGACCTGTAATTATTGCAATGCGGTTATCCTTTCTGTCAAGGGTTGCATCGTTTGGCACAAAGCTTCTGCTGCTAAGATCCTCAACAACGGGATGTCTTGACGCTCTGAGAATTATATTACCGCTGTCGTTAACGTTGGGTCTGCAGTAATTATTTCTGCAGGACACCTCTGCAAAGGAGCAGTAAACATCAAGCTTCGCTATTGCTGCTGCAGTGCTCTGCACTCTGTCGTGAGCGGCTGCAACTGTATTTCTAATCTCATCGAAAACAGCATATTCAAGCTTTAAGAGTCTGTCGTTTGCACCAAGCACCCTACCCTCTATCTCTTTAAGCTCGCTTGTAATGTATCTCTCGCAGTTTGCAAGGGTCTGCTTTCTTATGTATGTTTCAGGCACCTGGTTTTTATAGGAGTTTGTGACCTCGATGTAGTAGCCAAAAACTCTGTTGTAGCCGATTTTCAGCTTGGGGATTCCCGTTGCTTCCCTTTCCTTTGCTTCAACAGATGCCAGAATCTCCTTTTCTCCTGTCATGGTGTAGCGAAGCTCGTCAATCTCAGGATGGTATCCTGTTTTTATAAGATTGCCTTCTCTGACTGTTGCGGGAGGCTCATCGCTTATGGACATATCAATAAGGTCTCTTATATCCTCCATCAGGTCAATACCGTCACAGATATTGCGAAGCTCGGCTGTTCTCACAGACGAAAGCAGCTGCTTTATTTCAGGCATTGCACCAAGTGCGACTGCAAGAGCACGAAGGTCACGGGCATTTGCAGAGCCATACACAATCTTTGTAATAAGTCTTTCAATATCACATATTCCCGTAAGCCCTTCAATGCAGTCCGCTCTGAGCATGGAATCAGAACACAGCATCTCAACCGCATTCAGTCTTGCATGGATTCTTGCAACATTCAGCAGGGGTCTTTCCATCCATGAACGCATAAGGCGCTTGCCCATGGCAGTCTTTGTTCTGTCAAGTACACCCAGAAGTGAGCCTTTCTTCTCTCTGGAACGCATTGTTTCAGTAAGCTCAAGATTGCGCTTTGTCGAAGGGTCAAGTTTCATATACTGCTCGCCCTCATAATATCTGAGCTCATTTATTCTCTCAAGACCGCTCTTCTGTGTCTTTTTGAGATAGTCAAGAAGCGCACATACAGCCTTTGCTGTGTGCGGTCTCTCCATTATTCTTGTATCCTCAATGGCAGATGCAGAAAACTGCCCTGACAGAATCACACTGCAGGAAGCCATCTCGGTACTCATATCCGCTTCGTCAACGCTTTCAATCTGCAGCTTGTTCTTTATGTGCTCGCTGATTCTTGCATTTAGGAACACATCTGAACTTACAAGAAGCTCACTGGGTGAAAAACGCGAAAGCTCAGCAATAATTTCGTTATCTGAATCTGCGGGAAGCTCTGTAATATCTATTTCGCCTGTAGATACATCTGCAAAGCAAAGTCCGCAGCCTTCTTCATCAAGATTAATTACTGCAAGGTAATTATTTCTGCCCTCATCAAGCATATAGCTCTCAACAATCGTACCAGGCGTAATAACGCGGATAACCTCTCTGCGCACAAGCCCCTTTGCAAGAGCAGGGTCTTCCGTCTGTTCGCAGATTGCAATCTTGTACCCTCTTGCAACAAGCTTTGCAACATATCCTTCGTAGGAATGAAAGGGAACTCCGCACATGGGTGCTCGTTCCTCAAGACCGCAGTCTCTGCCTGTAAGCACAAGATCAAGCTCTTTTGATACAGTCTTTGCATCCTCAAAAAACAATTCATAAAAATCTCCCAGGCGGAAGAAAAGCAGCGCGCCCGGGTTCTCTTCTTTTATTGAGAGATATTGTTTCATCATCGGTGAAAGCTCGCCCACGACCTTCACTCCTATACATTCAATATTTCATACAGCTCTGTAAGCCGTTTAATTTCGTAGTTGATATGATAACCCTTGGGGCGTCTTCTGCCCTTTGGGTTGAACCAGCAGGTATCGATACCTGCGTTGTTGCCGCCCTCGATATCAGATGAGAGCGAATCGCCGATTATAAGTATCTCTGACCTGTCAGCAGCGCCGACAAGTTCAGTGACCTTATCAAAGTATTCCCTCGAGGGCTTTGCAACCCCCATTTTATCCGAGGTGTAGCACCCCACAAAGCAATCTGAAATGCCGGATAAGGCAAAACGCGACTGCTGTGTTTTTTCAAAACCGTTTGTGACCATGACAAGCCTGTATGTTTTGCACAGTCTGTTCACCACTTCATATGCATCGGGAAGGAGCGTTGCATCCTCCCCCAGCTTTTCCCTGTAGCAGTTATTGAGCTCCACAGGATCAAGATCGACCTTCATCCTTTTGAGCAGATCGGCAAAACGGCGGCGCATAAGCTCTTCCTTTGTCACTCTGCCCTTATTGTATTTAAGCCAGTATTTCTCGTTGATTTTTGAATAGACCCTTTCCCACTTTTCTTCGCAGGGAACATTGAAATGCTCGAAGGCTCTGAAAAAAGCCGTCTTCTCAGAATGTTTGAAATCATAGAGAGTTTCGTCAGCATCAAAAAACAGGTAGCTGTACTTCATTTCAGAGCCTTCTTTCGTTTTATTCTTTAGTGGCAGCCGCCGCAGGATGCGCAGTTACCGCCGCAGGAGGAATGATCGTGGATTTCGAAGGTCTCGGGATCTTCGCCGCTTGCTGCTGCGGTGATGATCTGGTTTACCTTGTCGAGAAGTCCCTCAAGCTCGGTTCTTGCATCGTTGAATGCGATCATGTTGGGGTCTGCAGTGACCTTTGTGTAAAGATCGGTAAGTTCCTTCTGGATAGACTCGACCTTCTCCTTGTCGGAATCCTCCTTGGAGATCTCCTCGTTGAGCTGAAGTCTGAGAAGATTGAACTTTTCAATATCCTCCTGAAGCTCTGCGTTTGCATCATTTGCAGCTGCAGCAGCTATCATCTTCTTGTATGCTTCTTCCTCCTGAAGAGCCTTGCCAAGCTGTCTTGCGATTGAAATTACGTCCATTTTTTATTTCTCCTTTTTAATTATTTTGCCTCTGAGAATCCAGTTAAGTGCCTTTGTTACCTCAGCATCGGCGAAGCTTCCGATAAGCTCCTCGCAGCCTTCTGCTTCGATTATTATATTAGTTGACGTGCGGCAGGACAGAAGTCCGTTCTTCGCCGCTCCTTCAACGAGCACCCTGTGCTTTGAGCCCACCATTGATGCGCTCTTTTTTGCCGCAATGCTTTCCTGCAGAGTTATCAGCTCCCTGAGCCATTTTGATTTTTCTTCGTATGGTACAGGGTCAGGCATTGCTGCGGCAGGTGTTCCCTCTCTGGGTGAGTAGATGAAAGTAAAGAGTGAGGTAAAGCCAATCTCCTCAATAGCCCTGAGGGTTTCTTCGAATTCTTCCCTTGTTTCTCCGGGAAATCCCACTATAACATCGCTTGTCAGTGATACGTCGGGCATCGCTTCCCGAGCCATCGCAACAAGCTCCTTGTAATGCTCTATGGTATAGCGGCGGTTCATCTCCTTAAGAATCCTGTTCGAGCCGCTCTGGAAGGGCAGGTGAATATGATGAGCCATGTGCTTTGACGCCGCCATTGCATCAATAAGCTCCTTGGTGCAGTCCTTTGGGTGACTGGTCATGAAGCGCAGCCAGTATTCTCCCTCGATTTTGTCCAGCTCTGTTATAAGCTCAGGGAAGGTCATCTCCCCTTCTTCCTTTTTTCCGTAGCTGTTTACATTCTGTCCGAGAAGGGTGATATCTTTGTATCCCATGGAAATCATTTCTCTTGCCTGTTCGATTATAACATCAGACTTTCTGCTTCTCTCCCTGCCTCTGACATGAGGTACAATGCAGTAGGAGCAGAAATTATCGCATCCGTACATAACAGGCAGCCAGCCCTTTATTCTGTTGTCCCGTTCAAGGGGTATTCCCTCAACTATGGTATTGTCTGACTGGTCGAGTTCAAATACCCTCTTGCCGCCGGTCAGCACTCTGTAAAGCAATTCAGGAAATCTTGGAATAAGGTGGGTTCCGAAAATAAGATTGACGTAAGGATAGTGTTCCTTGAACCTGTCTGCAATATGCTGCTGCTGAACCATACAGCCGCAAAGAGCAATTATCATGCCGGGTCTCCTTCGCTTTATATGCTTGAGAGCTCCAACATTACCGAACACCCTGTCCTCTGCGTGTTCTCTTACCGCGCAGGTGTTGTAAAGAATAAAATCCGCATCATCAGGACTTTCCGTCATACGGTATCCCATCTTCACAAGCAGACCCTTGATCTGCTCGGAATCTGCGACATTGCCCTGACAACCGTAGGTATGTACAAAAGCCAGCGGCTCACGCCCTGCATACCTTGCCTCTATAACCGATGCCGCCATGGCACAGTATTTTTCTGTGTCTGAAAATGCCAGCATATTTCAATCCTCCGTCGGGGTGCAACATATTTAGTTGCAAATCTGATTTATTATAGCATATCTTGTATGCTTTAGCAATAATTTAATTGCAAATTATATAGTTTAAAGCCGCTGAAAATTCAGCGGCTTTAATGACATTATACAGCTTCCCCGAACAGGGCGATATTACCAAAGACCGAGCAGAATGCCATGGAGAGAATTCCAATGTAAATAAGCAGAACAGGAGCTCCCTTCATATTGGCAGAAAGGTCGGGGTTATTAGCAATTCTGAGTCCTTCCGTGACAAGCAGTGCAGCTATGGTAAAGGCAATTCCTGAGCCAAGACCGATTGCTACTGCAATGTAGAACGCCGAAACATCAACATAGGTGAGAAATCTTACGGTATCAAGACCGAGATAACTGTCATATGCCACTATCAGCGCTGTACCGACAGCCGTGCCGTTAAGCGCAGCAGGTGCCAGCAGATCGCCATACTTTTCGTAAAACTCTGTTGACACCGCCTTTACTGCCTTTACAGAAATAAAGAACAGCGCAAGCATTATACAGGAAAAAATCAGACCCCTCACTATCATCGCAGGCTCTTCGTTTTTCAAGGCTGAATCTATCGGATACATAAGCATTGCACCGATAAGAGAAAACACCGTAACGCAAATACAGAGAACTATCAGTTTTTTCGGTTTTCTGATTGCGTCAAGAACACAGTCTGTTCCTGTTAAACCTGCAAACAGAGGATTCACCGCAAACACCGCGACAAGGCAGAAGGAAAGAAAAACACCAAGGCTCATGACCTCTCCTCCTTCCTGTCAGACAGCGCCAGCATTCTTCGGATAAATGCAATTAAATATCCGCAGAGAATAAATCCTATAAACGGCATCAGAAACACTTTATTTCCTTCAAAGCCCAGACTTTTGCCAAAAAGCTCGCCGCTTCCGATTATCTCTCTGATTATCGATACCGGAAATGCCACAAGGGCAAATACTGCTGTCAGCGCAAGGGAATCTGCTACGGTCTCCGTGCTCAGAAGCATGGGAGCATCCTCCTCGCTTCTGCAGAGAACAAGAGAATTGAACGCCAGCAGCGGTGCGTATATACCCATACTGTTTATCCGGTCGGGAAAAATCTGCTTCAGTACCAGCAGCAAAGCAAACAGAGTGAACACACTTACCGCTGTATAGACAATGGGCTTTACAGGGTATGTAAGCCTGTCTCCGTCCAGAATCGTGGTAAGACCTATTGCCAGCAGCAGACAAAGAACGAGAACAGTAAGGATAATAGCATTTGCTCCGCTTATTGCAGCTCCAGCCAGAGTTGCAACGCCTGAAGCCTTTATGAGTGTCGGGCTGCTGCAGAAGGAGTCCCTGATATATTCCGTATGCTCGGATAAAGCACGGGAAGAATTGTTATACTTCACTTACCGCTCACCTCTCAGTCCTCAAACTGCTTCATGCTTTTTTCGAAGCGGCGTCTGATCTTATCTTTAAACGCAGTAATACTGATTCCACGCTGTCTGGCATTCCATGCCATACGGTCAATTGCAGGAGAAACCGCATTCATTATGAGAATTGCAGCTATCTCTCCGCCCTCCGATGCAGATATTCTGCGCAGTATCACTGCCAGAATTCCGCAGAAAATACCGTACATAACCCGAGCGGATGAAAGCCTTGGCGCTGTGATTATATCACCCACCAGAAATACTGATGCAAAGAACATCCAGCCGCAGAAAAGCTCATAAATCGGTGACATGAGTATCGGGGTGCCGTCGTATCTGAATATCATAGCCAGCACAAATACCGTGGCACAGAATGATGCTGTGGCCTGCCATGCTGTGATTCTTCTGAATATCATGAATGCAAGCACTGCAATTATCACAAAAACAGCAATACCGCCGGTGATGCCTACAGAATCAAAGAAGAATATACTTTCAAGAGCTTCTCCATTGTTCGGGTACGGAACCTGTCCGCTGCGGAGAAGCTGAATCGGTGTCTGGTGCATAATGAATTCGTATTCATCAGGAAGCGACCAGTTTTTAAGGAACGGAAGCTTTTCGTCTGAGGAAGGATAGAATTCAAAATACTCCCCCCATGCAAGGGACACGAACACAAATCCTGCAGCTGCAGGAGAAAATACACTTCTGCCAAGTCTTCCAAAGGGGATTTTGGCTGCAGCTGCGCCAAAAACACCTGCTGCAAAGGGCAGCCATACGGGTACTCCGGGAGGCATGAGAAGCGCAGTGACAACGCCTGTATATACAGCTGAAAAATCAGTTACCGTAATGGGCTCTCTGCTGATCAGACAGCTGATAAGCTCAGGCAGAACTGCGCCTGCAACTCCCATGAAAACAAAGGCAAGAGGTCTTGCTCCGTACACAAACAGCGCCGGAATTATCAGAATGCTTACGGATATAAGCAATTCCAGCATTATATTGCTGACTGCTACAGTATTTCTGATATGAGGTGCATAGCTCTGTCTGTTATCCATTGGAATTCACCTCACCGTCCGATTTTTCCGCATAGCGTCTGAGCTTTCTCATAAGCTCGGATATTTCAATTCCGCTGGGGCAAACCGCACTGCATGCACCGCAGCCGACACAGTTTCTGGCTCCGTATTCTGCAGCAAGCAGGAGCTTCTTCTGCTCTGCCATTTTTACCGCCTCAGAGGGGAACAGTCTTCTGGGGCAAACCTCTGCACATTTGCCGCACCCTATGCAGGCATTGGCAGGCTTCTCAGGCTGCTTTTTCATTGCCAGAACCGAGCGTACACCCGGGAAAAGCGGCGTATTGATATCAGAAACCGTCACGCCTGTCATCGGGTCACCCATGATGATCATATCAGGTTCTTCCCTCAGGCCTACAGCGCTGAAAACATCGGCAATGGTTGTTCCCGTTGTCACAACGGCATTGACCGGCGCAGCTATGCAGTCACCGGCAACCGTTACAACAAACTCAGTCTGTGGCATACCCTTTCTGACTGCATAGGAAATTGCGCGCAGAGCCTGTACTCCGATTCTGACATAAGGCTCATTGCAGAACTCCCTCTCAAAGGCAAACCACGCAGGGTAACCGCCCCTGAGCTCAACCGTGTCAATAAATCCGACCCTGTCAAGCAGGCTTTCCATATCCACTCCGCCGGGATTATACACAGCAAGCTTCGCCTTGGCGCCTCCCAGCATCTTCATTATGACCGAAACGCCGTCTGCACACACATCGCCGTACTCCATTATCACTCTCAGAGAGCTGCTTACATAAGGCGCATCATCTATGCAGTCCGCAACAATAAGCATTGTCTTGTTCTTCATTGCCCGCTGAAGCTTTCTGTGTACAGGAGTTCCGTCAACCTCATCAATAATGCACGCCTGGGCAATACACCTCAATATTCCGTCGGGAGTCATCGTCGATGGGTTATGCGGCACAAGCTGAATTTCATGGGCAGCTACCCCTGTCAGTATATGTGCGCACATAACCTTTCCCATCAGAGGATGATCAAAGCGTTCAATATGAGAAAGCTTTCCGGAATATGGCGTTACAGTCCAGCTGGTGCCGTTCTTTGAATGTGCCAGCATGGAATACCTTGCAACGGTCTCTCCCGCTCTTGGAATAGGCAGCATGGCTCCGCTGTCGAAATTAAAAAGCGGAACCACAAGCTCAGGCGGGACAGGAACATTCAGAAGCTTATTATTCAAAGCAGGCTCTTTGTTCTGTTTAAGCATGACCCCTTTTGCTTTTATGGGTTTCACTGCTTTTCTCTCCTTTACAGTTCCGAATCCGCTACAAGCCCTGAAAGCTCAGAGAATGCAGCCTGTCTGTCCTTTGCTCCGAGCACGGCATTTCCCGCAACAATAAGATCTGCGCCGCACTGAGCCACATATCCTGCATTTTCTGCATTGACTCCGCCGTCAACAGCCATGCAAAGCTCAATGCCTTTACACATTTCTCTTACCTCAGGAATCTTCTCAAGGCAGTCCATAATTATCTTCTGACCGCCAAAACCAGGCTCCACGGTCATTATCAGACACTGAGAAAACCTGCCAACGAAGGGAGCAAGTGCAGATGCAGGGGTCTTGGGCTTTATGGATATACCTGCCACAACGCCTCTTTCAGCAATCCTGTCAAGACACTGAGCAACATCATCCGAGCACTCAAGATGCACTGTAAGCATATCTGCTCCTGCATCTATGAAATTATCAATATAGTTGTAGGGATGTTCCACCATAAGATGGACATCAAACTTCATGCTGCCCTTATATGCGCTGAGCGCTTTTACCATGGTATATCCAAAAGTAATATTGGGCACAAAACAGCCGTCCATTATATCAATATGGACAACCTCAACTCCGCATTTTTCAAGAAAAAGCATTTCTTCCCCTAATTTTGTAAAATCAGCGGAAAGAATAGACGGTGCAATTATCGCCATATTTTTACCTCCTGAATTCTGCGCATAATGCGCGGACGGGACAATAACCCGATTATCTTTTATTTTACTTCCTAATCGACAATAAATCAACAAGATATTCTATATTTTATCAATATTATATCAAAATATTGCGTTTACAGCATAAGAAAACCCGACAACTCAGCGTGTCGGGTTTTCAGAAATGTATTTTTCGGTAAAATCTTTCAGCGGCAGAGGTTTATTGATGTGATATCCCTGCGCCATGTGGCATCCAATGGATTTGAGGATTTCAACCTGTTCTTCGTTTTCAACACCTTCAGCTACAAGCACTGCACCTGTCCGCTCGCAGATTCGTCTTGTATTTTCGACGGTAAGTCTTGCAAGATCGTTTGTTACTATATCATCGATGACGCTCTTGTCAATCTTTATCTCATCAAAACGAAGGGCTGATACAATATAAAGATTTGAATACTCACTGCCGAAGTCGTCAAGTATCAGGCGGAATCCTGCCTTTTGGAACATCTCGCATACTCTTGTTATTGTTGATCGTTCCATCGAGCCGATTGTCTCTGTAATTTCAATGCACAGATACGGCAACAGATGCTCTCTTCCCTTCACAAGCTCCAGAACTTCATTGAGGGAATTGGGTGCAAGAATCGTTTTTCGGGAGAAGTTGACCGATACGGGCATAGGCGTCTTGCCTTCCCTCATCCAGTCTTCTATGATGTCAAGCGCTTTTTTCATTACATAGAAATCAAGCTGCTTTATTACATTTTCTCTCTCCAGAATCGCAATGAATCTTGCCGGGTGAACAAGTCCGCTTTCTGCATCCATATATCTGACCAGTGCCTCGCAGCTTGTTACCCTTCCTGTTGCCAGCTCTGCCTTTGGCTGGAGATACAAAAGGAATCTTCCTTCCTTTATTGCATCAACAACCCACATATAGGTTTTGAAATCACTGCCGTTGTGAACCGTATTGCTCATGCGGTAATATTCCTGCTTCGCATTTTTCATCAGTTCATCGGCATGGTCAATCAGCTTCTGCACATCAGAGATATGACTGTCCCAGGTGACACCTATACTGATTATGTTATTGTACATTGAGCTGATAAGCTCAACAACTGCGTCACAGCGCTTGATGAAGCTCTCCTGAGTGGAGTTTCTGCAGAGAACCATGAATTCATCTCCCGATACTCGGAATACTTCATCATCATCAAACTTTTCCCTCAGACTCTGAGCTACGTTCTTGATAATATTATCGCCGTACTCCATACCATATCGGTGGTTTATTGTTCTCAGACCGTTTATATCCGCAATAAAAACGCCAAGCGTAGACAAGGTTTCAGGTCTGAGGGTACGGAACACCTCATAATAATCCTGACGTGTAAGCAGTCCTGTCTGCTGATCTCTGATTCTCTTGTCATCAGCAGCAGGCTCAGGAATCCGGTTTTCCGATTCATTAACTGCATCAAGCTCAACACGCAGGACCTTGGAGTTAAGCTCCACCGCTTCGCTGCAAGCCTTGCATGCCTCTTCATACAGGTCATAGAGACTTGCATCCGATGTGCGCATCAGCACCGCGGCACTGTAACCGTTGATTCTTTCATTCGGGAAAGTGATTCTGAGCATTGCCGACAGCCTGTCCATGGAATATTCGGATCTCAGGAACTGTTCTTCAGGTGTTTTTATGCCTGCTCTGAAAATCATGATTCTGTTTCCGTCAATCTGTCCTACTATAGCAGCTCCGTCAACCAGAATTCGCAGTACACGTCCCACCGTAAAGATGATATTATGTACCATGTACTCGCCCTTGTCTGCCAGAACCGCATCAAGTCCGTCAATCTCCAGCATACACATCGCACAGTAATTTGACTGATCCTCCGATGACGAGAGAATCGTATTTATCATATCGAAGGATGTTGTGCGGCTGTAAAGCATGCTTATTGAATCACGCTCAACCTTTGAGGGCAGCGAAAGCTCCCACCTGCGGCGTTTATCAACATCACGGACGTATGCAAAGGCATAAAGATCGCCTGTTACCGGATGTCTGAGCAGAGTCATTGCAAGGCTCGTCCAGCGAATCTTTTCCTCCTTGTCCCTTCTGCGGAATTCTACATTAAGCCAGTCCTGTCCGTTTCTGAATATCTCGAACAGATTCTCTCTGGACATCTTCTGCATGAGAATATCCTCATCTTCTTTTATGGAAATGAGAGGTACCGATCGCCTGAGCAGATCGTCGTAGCTGTGGGAATTATTCAGAAGTTTTCTGGTGGTGGACGCAATATAATGACGCTCTATCGTATTTTTGCTGATATTTATCTTGATCGAACCCAGTACGCTGTTTGAAATCTGGTCGCAGAAATACTGCTCCTGCTCAAATCTGCGCATCTGAGCATCAATATTCAGAACCTTCTCGGCAATTCCTACAGAATAGAAAAATTCGCCGTTTTCGTCCCTGAGCAGTCTGAATTTCGCCTTGACCCATACATACTCATTGTTATCATCAAGGCGCTTGTAAAAATACTCTCCCGTGTCATTGCCGCTGTACAGATCCTCATACATACGCCTGTAATCCTCGACAAAATCAGGATGTATCATACCCGTTTCAATAATTCCTTCAGGTGAGTTTTCATAAACATCAGCTTCTGCTCCGCTTATACCTGCAGAATCTTTGTAATGATATGTAACCTTACTGTTTATGTCAACTTCCCAGAGAACTGCCTTTGTAAGATCAACTGCAGTTCTGTAACGCTCCTGCTCAAAACGTATCTGTTTTCTGAGCCTGTATTCCTTGGTTATATCCGTATACACCACAAGGGTATACATTTTTTTGTTCTGCTCATAGAGATTTGTGCCTCGAACACTGAAACACCGCTTAGATCCCGATGAATCAATGATTTTCAACTCCTGCTCATAGGGACGCGATTCATGGGTACATCTGAGAAGCTCGTCAAAAATATCAAGCTGAATATCCAGAACTGTGTTTTCCGCGCCGCTGTTGATAATGCTGGTATTATTGGCACAGGCGATATCATTGACAAGTTTTTCAAGAGTAGGATTATAGAATGTCGGCTTTACATAATTTTCTCCGATCTCAAAAATACCTATTCCGTCAGGAGAGTTATTTACAATTGCTTCGAGGGTTGCATCGGATTCCCTGAGCTCTGTAACGTCGGTTATGACGCAGATAATTGCTCTGTTTCCGTTGCTTCTCAGACCAGGAAGACGCGCTGCACGCACCTGCCTCCAGCCTATATCTCCATCCACCTCATAAACGCGGTATACCCCGTCAAGAGTTTCACCGGTCTTGGCTATTCTTTTTGCCATGTCAAGCAGCGCTTTCCTGTCTTCCGGCAGAACAACACCGAAGAGTCGCTCTCCATTTTCGCCTATTTCTTTTTTCGACCTTCTGGACATCTTGTAGAAGCTGGGGCTGGCATAAAATATATCAAGCCCCTCACTGACCTCTGCAAGAATTACACCGCCATCCATATATTCAAGCAGTGTCCTCAGCTGAATAGCGCTCTGCTTTTCTTCTGCCCGTATATACTCGTGGCTTATATGCTTGCCATAAAGCGCATAACGCTCATCCTTTACTTTTTTTGCATAGTAGTGTGCAGCATCCGCTTTGATGTATAAATCGCCGATATCTGTATCATCCACACCATAAATGCTTGCACCTGCATAGACCTCAACATCAAAGGCAGCATCTCTGTTTGTATACACCCTGCTGAGACTTTCAACCATCTGTGCCGTGAATTTCTCGGCAGATTCCCTGTCACAGTTTTTGACAAAAACCAGGAATTCATCTCCGCCGACTCTTCCGACAATATCCTCTTCTCCGACAACATTCTTTATAATGTTTGCAGAGTTTACAACTACCTCGTCACCTTTATCGTACCCAAGATAATGGTTTATCTCATTGAGACTTTTTATATCAACGACAATAAGGGCATGGGCGCCTCCTGCACCCTGCCCTTCTACATACTGTTTGATTTTCTTGAAGGTTTCATCGTGGGCATATAACCCGGTCATTATGTCCAGACTGCTTATTTCAGAGTTTACAACTTCTCCGCTACATCCATCGGACATTATTCCACCTCCAGACGATTTTTACAACTTACATAAAATCATATTACCCTACTATCACATTTTATTGCATTGTAACACACTTCAATTCTATTTGCAATACATCAAACACAAAAATTCAATCGTTTAATTTTTGGAGTTCATTTGTCAGATTCTCGACCTCCGCCGCTGTTTCCTCCCTGTTCAAATAGTCATAGGAGTATACCATGAACCCGTCAGTTCCGGTCTCTTCTCTTGCAAATCTAACCTCTCTTGCAAGTATATCGTCAGAGCCGCTCCATGTACCGCTGTCGCTGTCTGTACCTGCCTTATACAGTGCCAGACCTATATAGTACTTTATTGAATCGTTTGTTACTATGCTGTCCCATTTGAGGCATATCTCGTCATAG
>JAZUPA010000149.1:0-13774 GCA_045604945.1 Acutalibacteraceae bacterium | reverse complement strand
GATAACCGCACAGGTGTTTCTGCGAATGTTTCACAGCGCGCCCTGCGTGAGATTTATCTGCGCGCCTTCCGCGTTGCTGTTACCGAGGACAGACCGTGGACTGTAATGTCAAGCTACAACCGCGTCAACGGAAAATATGTGTGCAACAGCTACGACCTGTGCACTCGTGTGCTTCGTGATGAATGGGGCTTTGATGGACTTGTTATGAGCGACTGGAATGCTGTTGACAAGTGTTCATACAGCGAGGCGGTAAATGCAGGAAACGATCTTATCATGCCGGGTACGGCTGCCGTTTCAAAAGCTCTCTGGAAGGAGCTGAAAGCCGGAAGGCTTGACCGCACAGCTCTCAATAATTCAGCAGGTCGGGTGCTTGAGATGATATTCAAGAGCGATACCTGTAAGAATTTCTGATAAAAGGGGGATGACATGAATCCGTTACTTCCGCTTAATGAATATATTCCCGACGGTGAGCCTCATGTGTTCGGCGACAGAGTGTATCTTTACGGCTCACACGATAAAGCAAGGTCAGACCGTTTCTGCGTGCAGGACTATACGGTATGGTCTGCTCCGATTGATGATCTGACCGATTGGACAAACCATGGAGTGACCTACCGCAAGGATCAGGATCCGCGCTCGAAGCCGGGTAAGCCGGTTGATTACTATGCCCCCGATTGTGTAAAGGGCAATGACGGCAGATATTATCTTTATTACTGCGCGATGGGGCCGAACACAAAGAACTTTGGCCCGATGTCGGTGGCTGTTTCAGATGAGCCAAGTGGTCCGTTTGAATATCTTGGTGATATCAGATACCCTGATGGCTTACCTGTTCTGAAGTATCTGACCAACGATCCGACTGTAATCAATGACAACGGCAGAATATGGCTTTATTACGGCTGGGGACTGGCAAGAGATTTTCGAAGCAAGCTTTTTGCTCCGCTGCTGAACTTTGTTCAGAGCAAGCTGTTTGACCGAACGATAAGGGAAATTAAAGCAACCAAACCCAGCATCCTTTCCTGCGCAGTCGCAGAGCTTGAGGACGATATGATGACGGTGAAAGGCGAGCCGAAAGCGGTGCTTGACAGCAAGACAACCGCACCGAAAAACAGCGATTTGTATCATCACGCCTTTTATGAAGCACCGTCGATCAGAAAAATCGGTGAGCTGTATTATCTTATCTATTCTTCGGGCGAAAATAATGAACTGGCGTACGCCTCCAGCAGATATCCCGACAGAGATTTTGAGTATCGGGGTGTGATAATATCCAACAGCGATCTGGGATACAATGGCAACCGCAAGCCAAAGGCCCCAGCCGGCACTATTCACGGCGGTATCGAGTGCATCAACGGGCGATGGTACGTCTTTTATCACCGCAGCACAAACAATACTGATTTTTCCCGTCAGGCCTGCGCTGAGCCAATAGAAATCCTGCCCGACGGGAGCATACCGCAGGTTGAGATTACAACACAGGGCACAGAAATGCCGCTCTCCGCAAAAGGAAGCTATCCGGCGGCAATATGCTGCAATCTGATGTGCCGTAAACGCATCAGATTAGGACTCGCAAAAGGACAGAGATTCCCTCGGGTTGATGAAATGAATGGCGAAGTGTATGTGGCTGATGTATGCAGCGGTACCGAGCTTGGGTACAAGTATTTTGACTTCCGCGGTGTGCGTAATATAGCCATTACTGCACGCGGCAGCGCGAGAGGAGTTATAGAAGTGCGAACCGAGTCGAACGGCAAAATATGCGCTCGTCTGGCAATAAAGCCAAACGAAAACTGGCAGAAAATAACCGCCGGGGTAACTATTCCCGACGGCATACACGCCCTGTATTTTCGCTTTATCGGAAAAGGCAAGGCAGATATTCTTGATATTACTTTCTCGTACGAGGAGGAAAAATAATGAACCAATCAGTATTCCCGAAAGATTTTCTATGGGGTGCAGCATCTGCTTCAGCTCAGATAGAGGGTGGCTGGAATGAGGGCGGGAGAACGCCGAGTATATGGGATATCGCCAAGCCAAAACGCATAAAGAACGGCGAAAACTGCCATGTCAGCTGCGACCATTATCACCACATGAAAGAGGACGTAGCACTGATGAAGCAGATAGGGCTCAAGTCCTATCGCTTTTCTGTAAGCTGGTCAAGAGTGATTCCTGAGGAAGGAAGAGTCAGCGAAGTTGGACTGAAATTTTACAGCGACCTTGTTGATGAGCTTATCGCGGCAGGAATCGAGCCGATGGTTACGATATATCATTGGGATATGCCTGTGTGGGTATATAAAAAAGGCGGCTGGATGTCAAAAAGAATCATACCGCTGTTCGCTGAATACACCCGTGTGGCGGTTGAAGCACTTTCCGACCGTGTAAAATGGTGGATGCCCATGAATGAGCCGGGATGCTTTATTATGAACGGCTATATGCAGGGCGTTCACGCCCCCTTCAAGCGCAATTACCTGGCGCTCTCAAAACTCACAAAAAACTGTATGCTTGCTCACGCTGAATCGGTAAAAGCGATCCGCAAGTACGCAAAAATTCAGCCTATGGTGGGAATTGCGCTCTCCACGGGTGCTTATGTCCCCGATGATGAGAGCGAAGCCTCCATCGAGAAAGCACGCCATCTTTCAATGGAAGATGGCTGCGGACTTATGAGTAACCGCTGGTGGATGGATCCTCTGCTGGCCGGAAAGCCGGTCAGAGCATACGGGATTTATTCTTCAAAAAAGAAAGATATGAAAGAGATATATCAGCCCCTTGATTTTGTCGGACTGAATATCTACACCTCGTTCAATTACGCCGCATGGGGTATGCCTCGTCAGACTCCGCCTGCCGGTGTACCGAAAAACGTTCTCGACTGGGTCATTGACGAGCGCTGCATGTACTGGAATGTTCGCTTTGTCTATGAAAAATACAAGCTGCCGATAATGATAACCGAAAACGGACTGGCAGCTTACGATATTGTCAGCGTTGACGGTCATGTGCATGATGCCGGACGTACAGACTTTATGCGCCGTTATCTCGGACAGCTTGGACGTGCTGTTTCAGAGGGTATACCTGTCATAGGTTATCAGCACTGGTCAATAATGGATAACTTCGAATGGGCTGAAGGGTATGATCCCAGATTCGGACTTATCTATGTTGACTATGCGACAGGTAAACGAATTGTAAAAGATTCTGCATGGGATTATAAGAAAATAATAGAAACAAACGGCGCAGAACTCTGAATCGTAGGTTTTCCGATTTCAAGCGTAACTCAAGAAGATATCTTCCAGATTGTTCAGGCATAGGAGATATTGTTTTTTTAAGAAATATGAATGTTTGCAGGTAGCGCCTTACTTGGTCTTTATTTGGTCTTTATTTCATACAAGAGAATAGAAAAGATAACAGAAATCACATTAAAACACTAAAAGTTCGAGATAGCGATAGAGCAGAAGTCATAGTTGAAATCACAAGAAAACGCGTCATATTACTGCATAATACAAAGGACACAATATGTGCTTGTATTAATTCCAAGAGATAATTGCGTTTTCCTGTTTTTCGCATGGTTATGCGGGTCTTCGACTGAGTGTTTTGCGTTTGGCCTTTATTTGGTCTTCATTTTCGGTTTTCTTGAAATATGCTTTCAGTGGACGAAAAAGCCCATAGACGACTTAAAATCGCCACAAGATGCAAAAAGCACCGAAAACTGCCGAAATTGCCCATCGCAACTCAAAGAGATAGTTTTCACTATACTGCATACAAAGTCCTGCATCTGCAAAGGTGCAGGGCTTTTTTGCGAACTGTGGTTCATCCTCGCGGCACAGCCGCTGCGGTCGCAGCTAAAAACATGCCGCAGGCATGTTTTATTAACGCCGCGACAGGTTCTCCAAGAGATAGTTTTTACTATACTGCATACAAAGTCCTGCATCTGCAAAGGTGCAGGGCTTTTTTGCGAACTGTGGTTCATCCTTGTGGCACAGCCTGACTCAACCGCATCACTGTAGGGGCGATTTAAGAATCGCCCGCTGCTCGAACACCCGGAACCTCCCAACCGCAATGCTCGTACCTGCAGTGCTGCTATATTCATTCACGAAATGTCAAAGCTCCATCGCGCCGCAGGGTTTTCCCGCGCAAGAAACAAACACCGCAGAAAATATTATTAAAAGGACAACGAAGTGTCACAAAAAATTGACAGATAAAAGAAACTTTTGTATAATATTCTGTGTATAGCTGCTGCGAGGTCGGCAGCTTCAAGAGGTTAAGGAGGAAGTTTATGAGCGGCTTTACAGACAACGGAATCAATTACAGAACCAGGGACGGCGGCTCACCGGTGGGTAAGCTGAATATTTTCATCAGCTACCGCCATGTGGACGCATATTATCTCGAACCTGTCATCAATGATATTCTGGGTGAGGAGTACGGCATAGACTGTGCGGTATGGTATGATGAATATCTTACCCCCGGCAAGGAATACGACGGTGCTATCCGCACGGCTCTTGAGCAGAGCAATCTGTGCGTGATAATCATCACAAAGGACACCTTTGAAGAGGGATGCTACACAGCGGAAAAAGAGATCCCTTACATGATCGAAAATCACAAGCAGATTCTGCCCATCATTGTAGCGGATCTTGACAGCCGCACGGTGGAAAAAGCGCTGAAAAAGGCGGGGCTTGTAAAGGGCATCAATGTACTCGACCGCCGCATACAGAACTACGGCAGACGTCTTTCAACAATTCTGAGAGACCGTCTGGTCAATCATGATGAAACCGAGCTTGTCAGGAATGCTCTGGAAAAGGAAAACAGCGGCATGACAACTCCCGACGAAGACCACTGGATCGGCGTTGGATATCTTTACGGCATATGCGACAGAAAGCAGGATACAAAGCGCGCTCTGAAGATCATCACTGCGGCGGCAGACAGAAACAGCAGCCTTGCCATGAAGCGCCTGGCGGATATGTATTTCAACGGAATCGGAGTGACATACGACTACGACAAGGCTGAAGAGTGGCAGATAAAGTACATCGCAAAGATAAACGAAAATATCGAAAAGGTGACCCCCGACGGCGAAAAGGTATCCTATGAGCCTCTGCGCCGTAAGTACGAAGCACTGCAGAAGCTGTGCGATATTCGCCTGAGCAGCGCGAAGCTTGACGAGCTGAATATTGCCTGCCGACAGCTGATGAATGTAGCATCTGAGCTTGGCGGCTATGCCAACAACAATGAGACCCTGCAGATGCGCATTGACTGCAGCTGGAGTATCGGCAGAGCCTTGTATGCAGACAGACGGCTTGAGGAGGCGGAGGAGCATCTGGGTGATGCAGTCGCCGCCTGCAGAGAGCTGAAGGATGCAGCGAAGGATAAAAAGGCAGATTTCAGAGCAGCCATCGACCATCAGCTGGCACAGATACTCTACGATTACGGCAGAGTAATGGAGAAGGGCTATCGCCTCAATGAGGCTGAGCAGTATTACAGCGAAGGATACAGGCTGCTGAAGAATCTTTCGGGCAGCGGCAGAGATGAGACAGAGCCCGATATTTCCGGAATCCTGCGCCATCTGGGCGAAGTGGAGCTGAAAAAGGGAGATGTGCTCATAGCAAAGAAGTATTTTGCTGACAATCTGTCCCGCTGCAGAAGCATGCTCAGTGCATCCGATGATTACAACACCCGTTATCTTTACGCAAACGCCGTATACAATATGGCAGAGCTGCTCTTTGAAAACAGCAGCCTGAAGGAAGCCCGCGACAGCTTTGCGGAAGCTATGGACTGCGCAGCAGGGCTTCTTGAAGAGAATGACTCCCCCGATTCCAGACGCCTGCTTGCAAAGGCGTGCGGCGGACTTGGAAACGTCCTGCGCGCAGAGGGCGAGCTTGAGGATGCGCGAGTGTGTTATCTTGAAGACATCAGGATAATGGATGAGATTCTCTCCGAAGTCGAAACAGTGCAGTACAGGCGTGACTGCGGTCTTGCCTACGAGATGCTGAGCGAGCTGTGCATCGAGATGAATGAGCTTGAGCAGGCTGAGGAATACCTGGCAGAAGCCAGAAAGAGATTTGAGTCCATACAGAGCGAGCATAACACCCGTGAATCCCTTCTTGACCTTGCCAAGTGCAAGCACAGTCTTGGTATGCTCAGCACCATTCAGGGCAATGCCGAAATGGCAGAGAGACACTATAACGACGCTCTTGAGCTGCAGAAGGAAGCAGCAGAGCGCTCCAGAACCCCCAATGCGCTTATGGGTCTGTGCAAGACCTACGGCATGCTTGCGGGAATATATCTCAAGAAGAATGACTTTGCAAAAGCTGTTGAATATGCCAGAATGGATCACGATATATGCGCAGAGCTGATAGACAGCACAAACATGATAAATGCAAGGCGCATGTTCTCCTTCAGCCATACACTGCTTGGCAATATCTACCGCAAGTCCAACGAAATCGAGTATGCAAAGAAGGCTTACAGCCGTGCGGTCAAGATTGCGGAGGAGGTAATGCTCACCTCTCTTACAAACCGCTCCCGCGAGGATTATGCCAATGCCATGTATGCGCTGGTGGACTATTATATCTTTATCGACGACGTGGATGAAGCCGAAAACCATGTCCGCGATATTATAAATCTGCGCAAGGAGGTTGACAGCTCGGTAAATTCCTACCGCACAGGAACTCAGCTTGCAAAGGCATATCAGCAGATGGGCGAGCTGAAGCTTCTTCAGTATGACCTTGCAGCAGCTCAGCAGAGCGTTCTGGAAGCTATCCGCATATATGAAGGCTTTGAGGAATCCATCCGCAGAACCCATGATGCGCGCACCAATCTTACTCATGCTTACGGCTGCATGACCAGAATCATGCTGGAACAGAACAGTCTCAGAGAAGCAGAGGAATATGCAAAACTTGACCGCGACAACAGTGCGCAGCTCTATGATGAGTACCAGGTGCCTGAAAGTGAAAGAACCTACTGCGTGGCGCTTTCCATGTACAGTAAGGTGCTCATGCGCCGCAATGAAAGGTACAGGTCTCTGCGCCTGCTGAACAAAGTCCTCGGATTGAGAGAAGAGCGCCTGCGCAAGCAGAATACACTGCTTAACCAGTACCCCGTCTCAAAGAGTTACATCGACCTTGGCGATTATTATATGAGCCTGGGAGACCCTGACAAAGCCCGCTCCTACTATGAGGGTGCACTGGAGATTCGCTGCCGCCTGATGGAAGAGCTGAAGGCTCCCAAAGCCATCAGAAAGTGCGCTGAGGCATATCACCGTCTCGGAAAGCTGGAGCTTGCCGAAGGCAACTATGAGGCGGCAATCAGGCACTATCAGAAGGACGGCGAGCTGCTTGAGCGTCTCTGCAGAGAAAGACCCATGCTTGAGAATACCTGTCATCTGGCGGTGGTATATAACCGCCTTGGCGACGCAGCACTGGGACTTGGCAGAAATGAAGAGGCTCAGGGTCACTATGAGCACAGCCTTGGTCTGCTCGACAGCATAGAACGCGGCAAGCGCGTAACCAAGGTGCAGATTGCAATTGTCGATGACCTGATAGACCTTGGCGATATTCACCTTGCCAGAGGCAAAGAGCGTGAAGCAGAGAAATTCTACATCAGCGCAGCAGAAGAGGCAGAGCCTTTGTTTAACCAGACCCTTACAAACGATACCTCCGAGGTGCTTCTGAGGGCGTACGGCAAGCTGGAGGAATTCAAGGAAAAGCACGGAGACCACGGTGCTGCCCAGCATTACCGCAGCCGCTGCGAAATTATCAGAGAGGCAATGGAAAACGGCAATCAGATAACCGTCGATGAGGTGAATTCCAGTGTAACGTACACCGCAGGAAAGAAACGCAGTCTGAAGGTGGGACGTTACAAAATCCGCGTAAAGAAGAAAAAGAACAGAAAGGCTCCGGGAATTGCAGATACCCTGAAGAAACTGAAGGCTGCAGTTGCCACCCTTTCCGTACTGTCTGCGGCTCTTGCTGCAGCGGTGGCTGTTCTGATTTATCTCCTGACGAAGTAAAGGGAATAATGCTTAAATCCCCTGCAATCGCAAGATTGCAGGGGATTCTGACTTGAAAGAGAGCAGCATATATCAGTAAAAATATATATTTTCGTGTATAACGAGCCTTGGCTTATCGGTCGGATAATTGGAGGTCACCACAGTGTCGCGCAGATTGATTCTGCGTTTTGTCACCTTGTTTGAGAGGACAACGCGGCATTTTGTCTGAACTGTTCCGTAGTAAACCTTTTCGTAGATAAGCACCCCTGTCACAAGCTCGTTGATGAAGGAACCCACAGTGTCAAGAGTAGATAAAAGTTTCGATTTGCTGCAAATATCAAATTCCTCATATTCATCTGCGTAGTTTATGCAGATCATATCAGAGAACAGACAGATTGAAAGAGTGTTGCTTGAGCGGGCAGTGAGAATTATGCAATCATCGCCTGCAGAGCGTGATAAACAGCGGATAACGCTGGGGGAAATGAATCTGAAAAGCAGCCGCTCAATATCAAGAAGACAGGGGTCCATAGAAAAACACTCTCCATTGTCATATAATAGAACCGGTAAAAACAGGCTCTATTAATATAACAATAGTTGCGTCAATAATGTGACAGAATTTAACAAAAAACATAAAAAATATATTCTATAAGCCAGGTGTTGATAAAAAACGAAGCTTATGCTACAATGTAAAGTGATACTATTATGGAAAGAAAGGGAATTTATGAAAAAGAAAATTTATAAGAAAGGAAAATTATGGATTCCTTTATTCTGTGTTATTGTTGTTATCGGGCTTGCATCAGGAATAGCTTTGTGTTGCCGCAGTATGAGCATGAAGAGCAAGGGGGAAGAGATATTCAATGATGTTCAGTCAGCCCTGAGTGATTATCCGCAGCTGCCGGAAAGCTATACATATACAGAATTTTATTATTGTGATGGCTCCACCGAGTATCTCTTTCTGAAAAACGGCAGCAATCTGATTACAGGTGTGCGTACTGCAGAGAACACAACCTACTACATGGAGCAAAAGTCATGGCGTATCGGCGAGAATGGCAATCCTGAGCCCATTGAATATGCAGAAGACCCCGTGCAGCAGATTGCCCGAACTGTCACGAGCGGATTGCTTGAGGATGAAAAGCTGACCTATGCCTGGTGCAAAGCAAGGGGAGGAGAGCTCCCTTTGTGGGTGTATCCGGATGAAACTTATATTTTCTGCAGTCGCCCTGATTATACAGATTGTGTGGAGATTATGGTTTTTGATGAAAAATCAGGGTACCTGCGCTGGGATATAGCCCGAACAGCAGAGGATGCAGTGCTGTATCTATATGCAGACGACGAAGAGCTGAAGCTTGATGAGACAGACGAGCTGACGGTGTTTACCTGGGGAGATGTCGATAAAGCCATAGTGGATATTCTGCGCAGCAGACAGGAAAAGGAATAGAATTCACCTGTTCATCATTGAAAATACCTTTTTTGCATAATATAATCGAAAAGGTAAAGAAAAACAATTCATGCAAAGGAAGTGTTTCAATGGCAGGCGGAATGGGACGGGGCTTCGGACCGCGGGGCTTTTTGACCGAGGAAGAAAAAGAGAACATGCCAAAGGTTACAAAGGGGCTGCTTCTGCGTATATTCAGCTACCTCAAACCCTACTGGCTTCAGTTTGTATTTGTATTTGTCGCCATACTTCTCTCCGCAGGCATCGGTCTGCTGCCCTCGGTGATTACAGGACGCATCGTTGACGAGGCGCTGGTGGGAACGGAGCTTTCGCTGCTTATAAAGCTGCTGCTGCTGTCCTTTGCCACCCTGACAGTATCGCAGGTCATAGGCGTGCTGGAAAACTACATCAACGCATGGATATCCCAGCGCATAATCTTCGATATGAAAAACCAGATGTACAATCATCTGCAGCACATGCCCCATTCATTTTTCACATCCGAAAAGCAGGGCGATATAATAACCCGAATGAACACGGATATCAGCGGCGTAAGCTCTGCCATATCGGGAACTCTTTCGAATATAGTCAGCAACATTGCAATTGTTGTAACCACCCTCGTGGCGCTGTTTTCCATGAGCTGGAAGCTTGCGATTGTGGGAGTTATCGTAATCCCCCTGCTTATCCTGCCCACAAAGAGCGTGGGCAAGACCCGATGGAAGCTGCTGACAGAAAGTCAGGCAAAAAACGACGAAATGAACCAGCTCATCAACGAGACCCTCAGCGTCAGCGGTTCGATGCTTGTAAAGCTTTTTACAAGGGAAGAGAAGGAGTACGAGCGGTTTGTTGATGTGAACGAGGAGGTAACCGGACTTTCCCTCAAAGAGCAGCGCAGCGGCAAATGGTTTCAGGTGATAATGGGAATGTTCACCCAGATAGGACCTCTGCTCATTTACTTTGCAGGCGGATATCTTATCATCACAAAGCTCGACCCCACCCTTACCGTGGGCGTCATCACCGCAACCGTAGCTCTTATCAACCGACTGTACCGCCCTGTTCAGTCGCTTCTCAATATTCAGGTGGACTTCACCCGTTCTCTTGCGCTTTTCACCAGAATATTCGATTATTTTGACAAGGAAAACACCATCGTTTCAAAGCCCGACGGCGAAAAGCCCGATGTAGCCTGCGCGGATATTGATTTTGACCATGTAAGTTTTTCATATTCCCCCGAAATCCCCCTTCTTACGGATATCGACTTTACCGTACCCGGCGGTCAGATGTTTGCAATAGTGGGACCCTCAGGCTCGGGCAAGTCAACGGTTGTAAATCTTATCCCAAGGCTCTATGATGTGTGCGGCGGAAGGGTTACCGTAGGGGGCGTTGACGTGCGCGATTTTGACCTGACATATCTTCGCGAGCGCATCGGCGTTGTCACCCAGGATACATATCTTTTCAACGGCACCATCCGCGAAAACCTGCTTTATGCCAAGGACGATGCTACACAGGAAGAGATAGAAGCAGCCTGCCGCACGGCAAGCATCCACGATTTTATCGTATCCCAGCCTGAAGGCTATGATACCGTAGTGGGCAACCGCGGACTCAAGCTTTCGGGAGGCGAGAAGCAGAGACTTTCCATCGCCCGCGTTATTCTCAAAAACCCCGAAATACTCATTCTTGACGAAGCGACCTCTGCCCTTGATTCCATCTCGGAAAACGCCATTCAGGATGCCCTTGAAGTGCTTATGAAGGGGCGCACCAGCATAGTAATAGCCCACAGACTTTCAACAATACTCAAAGCGGACAGGATACTTGTAGTAAAGGACGGCGTCATAGCAGAGCAGGGAAGCCACGAGGAGCTTCTTGCCGCAGGAGGAACCTACCGCGAGCTTTACGAGACCCAGTTCAGGCAGATTCTTGACTACGAATCCGAGCGCAAGCAGGATTGAGACAGGGAAGAGCGCAGCGATGCGCTGAGCATAATAGTAGGGAGACGCATATGATTGATAAAACCGATATTATTTATACATTTAAAACATCCTATCATATATCATATAATCAGGATTATTTTTGCTGCGCTGGTTCAAATGTGGATTTATATGATTCAAAGGATGGGAAATTGGTATCCACATTTAAGGATATCAAGCACTCATGTTATTCTAAATTCACCTCAGATCAAAGGTTGATTGTTAAAACAACTACAGGGCGGTATTATTTTTATGACTTGGAGTCAATGACTCTCGATAAAATAATACCGCCCCCAAAAAATACTCGGGGAACATCAAATAATTTCCAAATAACTTCGGATAATAAATACATAATAGATTTTTCTTATGTTTTTCCTACTTATAGTTTGATGATTATTGAAATAGAAACAGGGACATATACTTTTTTTGATCTTGGATATGCAAGGGGAGGTGATGTTTTTCAAACTGAAACCGAATCAAAATATTATGTGACTGCCATTTGCACTAAAACAATTGATGCACCGGAGCCTAGTGTTCATGACTTTTACGAGTTATCGTATATATCCGGTGAATTTGAATTACAAAAGCTTTTCACGCAAAAATACAATAAAGTATCAAAAATCGATTATGTTTCAGGCAAATTTGCAATTTCAAATTATAGCGGTAATATCAGAATTTTCGGCATTCAAAAGCATCGTCAGAAGCATCTTGAATATACAAAGGAAGGTGTCCTATATGATTTGAAGCTCTCAAAAAACGGACAATTCCTTGCATTGGCGGAATCGCGAAGTATTCATGTTTATGATATATCGAAAAAGAAGTGTATAAAAGCGTATGAGGTTGATTATGGATGTTTTGTCGATTTTATTGATAATGATACAAAGCTGCTAATAGGTACATGGAAAAAGGGGTATTGCATATCTTTGCGATAGTTTTGAAGAAAAATGAATAATGCAAGAAAAGCAAAAAGCCCCGATATTCATCGGAGCTTTTTACATTTGGGATTAAAGGCAAGCGTTGCATCAGCAGACAATATTTTATTCAGCGTTCCCCTTGGCGGTATTGATGGAGGCAATCAACATGCGACGGATCGTGCCACATTGATTGTAAACCTCGACAGCGGTTTCTCTGTTCAGAATATCGGATTTGACAAACAGTTCCAGCCAATATTCCGTTTCATAACATTCTTTCAAGGCAATTTGAAGTTTGGCAATAAAATCCGGTTTGCCATGAGCGTAATTTGCTTCGTGAATGTTTGCACCGATTGAGGTAGCAGAACGCTCCGGCTGGTTTACAAGTGAGTAATGTCCTTTGATGGTTTCGCAGAGTTTGATAATTTTGATTGCAAAGTCTGTCGAAAGCTCCCGAAGTTTAGATTCAGCCATATTGACACCGCCCTTCTTGTTTAAATTATATCATAATCGTTAGAAAAGTTTAAGTGAAATATCCTTCGGACGTGAAATAATGACCTGCGGTCATTGTGAAATTTTCTGCTTACGCAGAAAGTGAAATGAAATAAATCCACTCACGCCCGCAGGCATTTCACATGGCGAAGCCATATTTCACACGCGCAGCGTATTTCACAAATCCCGCAAGGGATTTATTTCGTTGAAAAGAACCCACACTTGTCGCAGACAAATGTGGGTTCTTTTCTGGAGCGGGCAAGGGGTAATCGATATGCAATCTTGCGATTGCGCCCCCCGATTCCCCTCGCCCTTTTAGAAAAAGCCAAAAGCCCCGATATTCATCGGAGCTTTTTACATTTGGAGTATGTTGATAATAATGATACGGTTTCATAGGGTTTCAAAAGGTTTCACTCAAAAAAATGAAACCATCAGCCAAAAAGTGAAACCATCCGGCAAAAATGAAACTCTACCGAGTTATTAGATTAATTGGAATTTGTCTCTCGGGATTAGTCCTCCGTCATTATTCTCCAAAACAGCTTTTCAGCAATTACATAAGTACTGTGTTTTCCGTTAGTGGAAATCGGTTTTTCTTCCGTATAATTTATGGGATTATAACCATCCCAATCCGCCCATACTATCAGCTTGTCATCACGAGTTTTGCCAAGTAGGTTGCTATGAAAATTCAAATATGCACCAAAAATGTCGCAGAAATAATTATCCTCCCAGCCAACGATATTGCATTTTCTTACTCCCGTAAAACGCAGCTCAATAGGTTTATTCCACTGGCTGTGTAATATCATTTCAATGCCGTGCTCATTCAATTCGCCATTTGCCATAGCACCTTTATCATTAACAAATGCTCCGCTATGATAGCTTATTGATACTATACAGCTATCGTGAAAGTCGCTATATTCTTTCATCAAATTTTCGATATCAATTTTATTTTTTATTTCATTCCACATATAGCACCCAAACTCCTTCCTTTGTTCTCGCAATAGTTCTGCGTCTAATTCCTATTATCAGT
>JAZUPA010000148.1:0-32959 GCA_045604945.1 Acutalibacteraceae bacterium | reverse complement strand
CCTTGAAGGAGGCGTATTCAAATACCATAGCCTCAAGGGGGACATTGCCTGTTCTCTCGCCGATGCCGAGGAGGGAGCAGTTTACGGAGCTTGCACCGTAGAGCCATGCGGCGGATGCATTTGCAACAGCCTTGTAGAAGTCGTTGTGACCGTGCCACTCGATAAGGGAGCTGTCGACTTCAGCATAGTGGTTCATACCGTAGATGATGCCGGGGACGCTTCGGGGAAGAGCAACACCGGGATAGGGTACTCCGTAGCCCATGGTGTCGCAGGCGCGGATTTTTACAGGGATTCCTGCCTGCTTTGACATATCGTTGAGAGCGTGAACAAAGGGAACAACAAAGCCGTAGAAGTCAGCTCTGGTGATGTCCTCAAGATGGCATCTGGGAGAAACGCCTGCCTGGAATGCAAGGTCAACGGTCTTGAGATAATGCTCAAGAGCCTGCTTTCTGGTCATGCCGAGCTTCTTGAAGATGTGATAGTCAGAGCAGGAGACGAGAATACCTGTCTCGCGGATACCGATGTCCTTTACCAGCTTGAAATCCTGCTCGGTAGCACGGATCCATGTAGTGATCTCAGGGAATTCATAGCCCAGCTCCATGCACTTTTCGATAGCTTCCCTGTCCTTCTTGCTGTAGACAAAGAACTCTGTCTGACGGATGATTCCCTTGGGACCGCCGAGACGGTTGAGCATCTTGTAGATATCAACTATCTGAGAAGCGGAATAGGGAGCCTGGGACTGCTGACCGTCACGGAAGGTGGTGTCGGTGATCCATATTTCATCGGGCATGCTTTCAGGAACCAGTCGATGGTTGAAAGCAAGCTTCGGAGTTTCATCGTAAGGGTAGATTTCGCGGTACAGATTGGGCTCGGCAATATCCTGCAGAGCGTATTCATACTGATGTACCTCGAGAAGATTTGTCTTGTTTGAAAGCTTAACCATATAGCATCTGCCTTTCTTCTTGTATGCTTGTATACAAGTGTACACGCATGCAGAGCTTTTGTCAACTAAATCGTTAAAGTTGATTTGACAGAAATATACAGGACAAAACAGCAGTTTTTGTGACATATAGAACAAATCCCCGAAAAGCAGTGGGCTTTTCGGGGATTGAGATTGCTTGAATTAAATTGATAATTGTGATACAATAATCATAGCTGATATCAGGAGTGAGAGTATGAACATTTTTACTGCATATTTTGAGCACTATAAACAGGCGTTCTCGCAATGGCCTCTGGAGTTTGCGGCGGTGTTCTACGGCTTACTGACGTTTTTGATAATGGTCTACTATTATGTTGTTTGGTTGTTTCCTAAAATGACTTACAGAAAAATGTCAAAGTGGGGAAGAAGAGGGTTTCTGCCGTATCTGGGATTGTGCTTTTCGGCTTTGCCTACATTTATCGGTATCCCGTTGTCTGCGTTGCTGATATATATTGACATTCTGGAAGTAAGAAAAAGTGTGATTCCCACAATTGAAGATTATTCTCAAAAAGGAGTTCTGTGTCCGCACAAAACCTACAACAAGCAGGTTAAAGCATGGGAATTTGTTGACAAAGCCGAAAAGGAGCGTCTGATAAAAGAAAATACCGAAGGGCTGGAAAATGATGTTACGCTGCTTCATCGAATATTGCTGATGGGCATACCGTTTTTTCTGGCGAAGATATATTACCTGATGTATGGGGTTGTTTTTTAGTCAACTGATTAATATATGCATGTATCAATGCATAAATATATCTGACATACAAAAGAGTGCACCGCGTAAAACGGTGCACTCTTTTGTGTAAATAAATACCCAATGTGGGCTTAACGCTTGCCTGTAAGAATAAATTCAATCAGGTCTTCCACATTATCAAAATCGTCGTAGTCGCCGACAATGCCCTGACGGTGGTAGAGAATACCCTTCTTTTCGTTTTCCTCAAGGCAGTCAAGCAGCTTTTGGACCCCGTATCTTTTTGCAAAGACAGTGAAGCCGTAGGGCTTGATTTTTGAAAGAAGTCCTTTGCGGCAGTCCGCATCGCAGAGAAAACAGTTATCTATGCCCATGTTTATTGAGCAGCTTCGGTTTTCGCACCAATCCTTATCGGGACAATCTCCCGAATTGCATCCGCGGCAGTGACCGTTTTCGGAGCACAGGCAGCAAGCCAGTCCGCATCGGGCAATTCCAAGCTCTCTTTTCATATGTTTTTTCTCCTGTAAAATCAAGTTTCAGTCTCCCACAATATTCCTCAGCTTCTGCATCTTCTGGTCGAGGACAATGCTCATCTCCGCACATTCGCTGAGCTCAGCGTCCATTATCCGCTTCTGCTCATCGGTGAGCTTCTTCTTGTATCTCAGCTGATGCTCCAAGTTTGCCCACGATTCCATGGCTATGGTGCGAAGCTGCACCTCAACCCGCACAAGCTTCTTTTCGCCGCTGAGGAAGATGGGAATCTCAACAATAAGGTGCAGACTGCGGTAGCCGTTGGGCTTTGGGTTCTGAATGTAGTCCTTTCGGGCGATAAGGGTAACATCGTCCTGTTGGAGCAGGCAGTCTGCAAGGAGATAAATGTCGTCAAGAAAGCTGCATACAACGCGGATGCCTGCCACATCGCTGAGATTCTGCTCAATGAGGTCAAAGCGCATGGGAAGACCCTTTCGCTGCAGCTTTTCGCGGATGCTCTCAAAGGATTTGAGCCTTGATTTAATGCTCTCTATGGGATTGCGCTCATCTCTTAGCGCAAAATGCTCGTTGAGCACGCGGAACTTGGTCTCGATCTCAAGAATCGCGCAGCGGTAGTAGGTCATCAGCCTCTTTGCACCTTCCACGATGCTGTTGAGCTCCTCAGGGGATTTTTCGTCAAGCATGTCGATTATTTGCTGCTTCATTGTCAGTTCTGCATCCATAGTTATACTCCGTTCAGTTTACTTGTATATATATTCTGACACATTCCCCCATCCCTGTCAATGGTCAGGGGGAAAAGAGAGAGCCCCGACCTGATATCGGGGCTCTGATATGTCACTGGTAGTAATCATCACTGTCTGACCTGCGGCGCAAAGCTCTTGAGATGCTGCCTGAACGGTAGCCGTATCGGGCGAGCTTGTTCCATACTCTTGCCCTTGTCTTTTCGTCATCAAGCCCTGAGCCAAGCTTTCCCGAAAGGAGGATTTCAAGCTGCTCATCCTCGTCAATCTCAAGCTCATCCACCACCAGCTCGGCAAGGGCGGCATCGATGCCCTTCTGTCTCAGCTCAAGCAATATGCGCTTGCCTGCGTAGTGCTTATGCTCAAGATACTGCCTTGCAAGACCTCTTGCATAGCTCTCATCGTCAAGCATTTTGAGCTGGCGCATCTTTTCCACCGCTTCGTCGGCAGCCTGAGGGGTGGTTTTCATGGAAAGCTTCCTGCGAAGCTCCTTTTCGGAGTAATCACGGCAGGAAATCATATAATAAGCGCTGCGTTTTGCTCTGAGAGCGTCGGATTTTTCCTTCAGCTCAAGCAGCTCATCTTCGGAGTAATCACGCCCCTGACGCAGTCCCTCGTCATAGACGAGCTGTGCATCAAGACGCATATATTCCGTGCCGTCGTCGTTTATCAGAGCAATAAGCTTGCCGCGGCGCTTACGAAATTCAAAGGACGGCATCAGTCAACGGTAATGTCGATGTCAACAACAGGACCGTCAGAGGGCTTGGGAGCGGTGATTTTCTCGGTTGCGGGGCGCTCCTTGGAGGCAGCCTCATCCGCTGCGGCCTGAGCCTTTACGGCGTTTGCGCGAATCTGAGCCTCGATCTCCTCGGCAATTTCAGGATTGGTCTCGAGGAATTTCTTTGCATTTTCTCTGCCCTGACCGATCTTTTCGCCGTTATAGGCATACCATGCGCCGCTCTTCTTGATAATATCCATCTCAGCGGCAATATCGACGACCTCGCCGATGTGACTTATGCCCTTGCCGTAGACTATCTCAAAGGATGCAGAGCGGAAGGGAGGTGCGATCTTGTTCTTGACGACCTTTGCCTTGGCGATGATGCCTGTAACATCCTGACCCTGCTTGAGAACGTCGGTCTTGCGGATGTCGATACGGACAGAGCTGTAGAACTTGAGTGCTCTGCCGCCGGGGGTAGTTTCGGGGTTGCCGAACATAACGCCGACCTTTTCACGCAGCTGGTTGATAAAAATAGCAAGACAGCTTGACTTGCCGATTGCGGAGGTAAGCTTTCTCATAGCCTTGCTCATAAGTCTTGCCTGAGCGCCAACCTGCAGGTCGCCCATTTCGCCGTCCACCTCAGCACGGGGGACGAGAGCGGCAACGGAGTCGATAACGATAACATCGATAGCGCCGGAGCGGATAAGCGCCTCAGCGATTTCCATGGCATCCTCGCCGTTGTCGGGCTGAGAGACCAGGAGGGAATCGATATCAACACCCAGTGCGCGGGCGTAGATGGGGTCAAGAGCATGCTCAACGTCGATAAACGCGACTTCGCCGCCGTTTTTCTGACCCTCTGCGATGCAGTGGAGAGCAAGAGTGGTTTTACCGGAGGACTCAGGTCCGTAGATTTCAACAATTCTGCCTCTGGGAAGTCCGCCTATGCCGAGAGCGAGGTCAAGACCGAGAGAGCCTGTGGATATTGCTTCAACATTAAGAGCGGAGCTCTGACCGAGACGCATTACGGCATTTGCCCCGAACTGTTTTTCGATGTTTGCCATCGCCGTTTCAAGAGCCTTTCTTTTTCCTTCTGCAGTGGTGGGCAGCGGTGCTGCCTTCTTTTTATCAGCCATTTCGTTACCTCCATGATTTTATGTTCTGATTTTAGCACATCTGTTCTGGGTTTACAAGTAAAAGTTTTAATTACGGGCAGGCTTTTGTACCAATAATCGCCCTGTGGTTGCCGTTTATATCCTGAATAGCGCGTATTTGCGCCATTTTTGCTTCATGAAATAATTCTGAAACACTTTCCATCTGGTCAAAACCCGTCTCCACTGCCAGAATTCCTCCTGTTTTCAGAAGGGGCAGCCAGTGGCGCAGTATCGCTTTGTAGAAGACAAGTCCGTCCTCGCCGCCGTCAAGGGCAGTTTCGGGCTCTTTCAGCACATCCCCCTCAAGGGTCTTCATAACGGAGGTTTCAATATACGGCGGGTTTGAAAGAATGGCATCCACCGTTTCAAAGCGCGAATCGGGAGGGCAGAGCACGTCGGCGCGTTCAGCACTGACCATGCCCTCGCCAAAGGTCTCGATGTTGGAAATGAGATAGGAATAAGCCTCATCGTAAAGCTCAACGCAGGTGCATTTCCCTTTTCCGAGGGTCCTGTACACTCCGAGACCTACAGCTCCTGTACCTGCGCAAAGGTCGAGAATAACGGGGTTTTCGATGTCTTTAAGAGCCTCTGCGGCACATTCAACCAGAGCGAGAGTATCTTCCCGCGGAACAAGCACTCCTTCGCCGCATTTAAGCTCCATGCCGCAGAATTCCCACCTGCCGAGTATGTACTGAAGCGGTCTTGAAAGCCTTTCGCGGCAGAGGTCAAGATATCTTTCTGCATCCTCATCGCGGACTTCATACATACCCCTGACCGCAAGCTCTGTGCGGTTTCTGATACCGAATACAGGCTCCAGCAGACACATTGCATCAAAGGCAGGACTGAGAAGCCCTGCCTTTTCTATTATAGCTCGTCCTTCGCGGTAAAGTCCGTTCAAGGTCACCACTTGTCATCCTCCTGATTTTCGGGGATAACCTCAATGAGAGCCTCCAGAGCGCACTCAAGCTGCTCATCGTCAGGCTCCTTTGTGGTCAGTCTCTGCATCCACATACCGGGAGCGGAGATAAGACGGGTAAACCAGTTGTCATATCTGCCGCAGATTTTGAGAAGCTCATAGCCGACACCCATGATAAGGGGAATACAGGCGATTTTGATTACAATACGCAGCCAGTTGTCAATGGACTGGGGAATGAACATTCCTGCGATAATGCTGAGCACAAGCATGATGATAAGGAAGCTGGTGCCGCATCTGGGATGGAAACGCTTGTGCTTTTTTGCATTTTCAACGGTAAGCTCCTCGCCTGCCTCGTAGCAGAAGATGCTCTTGTGCTCTGCGCCGTGGTATTCGAAAACGCGGCGTATCTCCTTCATTCTGGAAACGAGAGCAACATAGACAATAAAGATGATTATTCTGAAAATGCCCTCATAGCAGGACTTGATAAAATGGCTCCATTCGCTGTTGAAAGCCACCTGAGTAAAGGCTGCATCGGGGAGGAATTTTTCAAAGAGCCAGCCGATTCCCGTAAAGGAATATACAGGCAGCACCACAAAAAGACCCACAGCAAGAAGGATTCCCAGAAGGGAGGCGATGAACATGAGGAATTCCATCAGCTTGCCGCCCCAGATTTTCTCCATCTTCTTATCAAATTCGCTGGGCTCTTCTTCTTCTGCAAAGCCCGAAAGGTCAGCGGAACGGGTCATGGTACCCATACCTGTGGACATGGAGTCGATAAAACTGAAGATACCGCGGATTATGGGAATCTTCTTTATAAAGCTCTTTTTCTTCTTTTCGGGAACCTCTTCATAGATGAGCTTGCCGTCCTTGCCGCGCACCACCATCATTGTGCGGGAGGGACCGCGCATCATGACACCTTCGATAAGCGCCTGACCGCCGATGGAGGTTATCTTCTTTTCGCCCTGACGAATACGCACACGGGTGTCCTCTTTGGGATCCTCGGTAATTTCTTCGGCTGTTTCCTCAGCTGCTTCTTCGGTTACCTCTTCGACAGTGTCCTCTGCTGCCTCCACAACGGTTTCCTCAACAACAGCATCATCCTCATCCTCTGCAAAGCGGATAGGGGGTCTCCAGTCAACTTCGTTTTCTTCAACAGAAGGGTTTTTCTCGTTTTCGATCATAATATTTTATGTCCTTTCAAATACAATCAGTATATATAACAACAGATATTACTCTGCGTTCTTCTTTGCGGTGGGCAATGTCACCGTAACAACGGTGCCTTCTCCAAGCTTGCTGGCAATATCGATTCTGCCGCCGTGACGGGAGATTATCTCCTCCGCAACGCCGAGACCGATACCGAAGCCGCGCTTGGTGTTGTTTGCCTTGTAGAACTTCTGGGTTATCCTGGGCAGGTCCTCAGGGGCGATGCCGCAGCCGTAGTCGCGTACCATAACCTTGATTTCCTCGCCTGTGCAGGCTGCTGTAACATGAATCTCGCTGCCTGCTTCACTGTACTTCATTGCGTTGTCAATAAGGTTTGTGAAAACCTGGCGCAGACGGTTTCTGTCGCCGATAACAGGGGGGAGATTCTCAGCCTCGAAGAAGGTGAGGGTCTTTTCCTCCTGCATGGCGCGGTCAGAGAAGAAGTAGACAGCCTCCCCCAGCTCTGCCAGAATATCCAGCTTTTCGAGGTTGAGGGACATACCGCTTCGCTGAAGCCTTGAGAAGTCCAGAAGGTCCTCAACCAGCATGCCCAGGCGGCTGGCTTCTCTTGTAATCGTATCCATGCCCTTTGTGAACAGCTCCACATCCTCAGGACCGCAGGTACGAAGGGTCTCACCCCAGCCCTTAATGGCGGTCAGCGGCGTGCGCAGCTCATGGGAAACGGAAGAAATAAAGTCGTTTTTAAGGTTTTCGTTTGCCGCAAGGGCGGTTGCCATGGAGTTGACCGCGTCAACAAGGTCGCCTATTTCGTCTTCCTTGTCCTTCTTGAGCCTTGTGGTAAAATCGCCCTCGGCAATTTCGTTTGCGCTGGCAGTGATGCTCTTGACGGGTCGGACGATGGAGCGGAAGAAATAGAAGCTTGAAATGAGAACAAGCAGAATGATAAGCAGACAGCAGGTTATCAGAATGATAACGATCATAAAAATTGTGCGGTCTACGATGGAGAGGGAAACAACAATGCGCATTGCGCCTATTTCCCTGCCGTTTGAGAGGGTTATCATGTTTGTGGCAGCCAGAACCTTCTCGCCGAGGGAGTTTCTGCCGCGCCACACCCCTGAGCCGTCTTCGGCTGTATGGGCGGATTCATAGTCGGGCATTGCTTCGGTAACGGGAACAAAGCCTGTGGAGGTGACCTGAACAATGCCGTCCCTGTCGATAAACTGCAGCTCCATGGTCTCGCGGTTATCGAACCGCTCAACATAGCTCTGGGCTGCATTTACAAAATCATAGGTGCCTGTGACACCTGAGGTGGAGGTGAAATATGTTGCGTTCAGGCTTACATGACTTTCGATTACCTGCTGCACCTGATTGTAGTAATAATCCTTTATAAGCAGCGATGCAGCGGTGACCGCAAGAGCCAGAACGACCACTATGATTGAAAAGGTAGACAGAAGCCAGCGGCGCATGACGCTGCGCTTTCGCACCATGCTTATGATTTCCTTGCGGTCAGAACGGTTTGTATTATCAAGAAAATTCAGCTTGACCACAGTGCAGTTCATCTCCCTTTCGCGTTATTTGCATTACCGTCAGACTTCCCACTTGTATCCGAGACCCCAGACTGTGACAATATGGGTGGGATTGGAGGCGTCGTCCTCGATTTTCATTCTAAGACGGCGGATGTTGACGTCAACGATCTTATCTTCGCCGTAGTAGCCCTCGCCCCAGACGTGGGAGAGGATCTCCATTCTGCCCAGAGCAGCACCGGGATTAGAGAAGAAGTATTCCATGATCTGGAATTCCACCTGAGTAAGGTCGATGGGGGAGCCGGACTTTGTAAGGGTGCGGTTTCTGAGATTGAGCACAAATTCTCCCGACTTTATCTCCTCGTTGAAGTTGTTGCCCTGACGCATCTCGGCAAGGGCAACGCGCCTGTAGAGAGCATCAACGCGGGCGACAAGCTCGCTGGGGGAGAAGGGCTTTGTGACATAGTCGTCAGCGCCCATCATAAGACCGCCCACCTTATCCATCTCCTGGGTCTTTGCGGTCAGCAGGATGATGCCGATGTTGCCGTTGTCCTTTCGGATTTCGCGGCAGACGGAAACACCGTCAATGCCGGGCATCATGATATCAAGAAGAACAAGGTCATAGCCCTTGGGGTCTGCATAGTAATATTCCAGCGCCTTTTCGCCGCAGTTTGCTTCGGTCACATCGTAGCCTGCGCGCTGCAGGTTTATGACAACAAACTCGCGGATGGCATCTTCGTCTTCAGCAACAAGAATCTTTTTCATAATGTATCATCTCCGGATTTATAATAGATAAAAGCATGCGTTGATAACGTTGTAGGTCATTCCGTACTGCTCACTGACAGCAAACAGCTGCACAGCCCATACGGTGTTGTTCTCCTCGCGCAGCAGCTGATAGCCGTAGGAAGGAACGAGATTTTTGATCTCAGAATCAAATGCGCGTATTCTGAACAGCTCAGTTCCGAAGTTTTCGACTGTCAGCTCGATAACTGCGCTGTCAGTTTCGGGGTCCGCAGACAGCACAGTCTCACTTCCTGTAAGGTCGGAGGCGGAAACGGTCAGCGGTACGGTGGAAATCTCTGAGGTGCAGAAGGTGAAGGTGCGCAGGGTCGGGTCATAGCGCACGGTGATATCGTAAGGCCATGAAGGGGGAAGAACCATGTAATAGCCGTCCGATGTATTCAGTATGGTGTCCAGCTCGCTGATTTCCGATACGGTGCCTGATTCGGACTCATAGGAATACCATGAAGTTCTGTAGAACTTCTGCTCCGAGCTTTCGTTGTAGCAGGTCAGAAGGGAGTGAAGTGGAATTTCGGTCAGACCGTCCATATCCGCATCAAAGGAATCGATTATGGCAGCGCGGTCGGTGCCTGAAACAATTCCTGACAGGGCGCTGTTGAAGGGTGTGGAGAGCTTTGCGTTGAGCTTATCCCAGCAGACAGCCTCGGTACACATGGTATCAGAGCCCTTGTAGCTGTCGATTATCAGAGCCTGGGTGGTATCGTCCAGCATGCCCACAGTGACCTTGGAATAGCGTGAGACACTGCCGTCAAGATTGCACACGCCGGCGGAAAACAGGCGCTCTGCGCCTTCGCCTGACAGGTATTTGAGCATCCTGACAGTGGATGTGCCGTTGACGGTGTTGAGAGATGCGGTCATTATCTCATCGGTGCCGTCGCCGTCCATATCGCAGATGGCAACACCTGTATAACCCGAAGCGGACTGGGTTTCAGAGCCGACGGCCTCCTCAATCACGATGGTTTCAAGCCCGTTATCGGAATAGGAATATGCAGTGAGCAGACCGCTTCCGGTGCTGACCGACCAGCCCACAACGATCTCACTTCCCGCATGGGAGGGGAGGATGTTGCCGAAAAGGAGGGTGTTTACATTGCTTGCAAGACCCTCTGCGGTGGCAACAACGTGCCATCTGCCGCCTGAATAATTCATGACTGCGATATTCGCAAGGGGGCTTTCGGCGGAGGTGACATAGAAGACAATAGCTTCTTCAGCCCTGTCGGAATCCAGATCACGCAGGGTTATTGCCGAGCGGTATTCGCCGCTTCTGGGGTATCTGAAAAGGGGCTGGCGCCCGAGATACCTTTCGAGAGCCTCACATATTTCCTGCTCGTCACCTGCGGTTTTCGGCGGACGGAGCATGCTTTCAGAATCAAAAGGAGCCGAGCTGCAGCCTGTCATTGTGAAAAGGAGAATGACAGAAAGCACCAGCGCCAACAGTTTTTTTATCATAATCTGCAGTACCTCCCTGCCCTGAGGAGAAGAACTCTCCTGCGGTGAGATGTATCGGTTAAGGATATACAATGTAATTATATCATATATTTTCCCGAAATTATATATTTTCTTTTAATTTTTACAAAAGGAGTCCATGTAATCTGCAAAATTACATAAAACGTTTAACTTTTTTGCTGAAAACCATTGACAATCTGAAAATACCATGTTAAAATTCAGACAGAAGTTGAGAAATCAGAAATTTCCGTGCCATATGAAAAGCTTCGGCAAGCGCGGATTGCAGCTCTCGGGGCTTAGGTTTCCGACTCTGAAACAGATAACGTCTTTATAATATCGTTCCCCATCCACAAATGCAAAACCGCCCTTACCGCAGAGGGCGGTTTTGCATTTTCCGCGGATTTATGCGGGGTGAAACGATTACTCTTGCAAGAGGTGAATTAATATGATATAATGGAAGCGGAAATTTATATTCGGAGGGATTGAAATGAATAACAACAAAAATGTTTACCCTGTCTCCAATGACAAGACTCTGAGCGTGAGAAATCAGGGAGACGGCAGAATAGCTGAGAACAACGGATATGTCCCCCCTGCAAAGGAACCTCCCGTAAAGGCTGACGACGGCAAAAAGAAGAATAACGCAGCGACCATAATCATTATCGTTGCAGTGGTGCTGGTTATTGTGGCAGCTCTGTTCTTCGGCTATAAGCTCTACATGGCAAAGGTATCGAAGGATATTCTTCAGGACCTGACAGGCACATGGGTTTACGATACAGGCAGCGAGGACGCAGGTGTTATTCTGTTCATGGGCAATGAGATGGCAGATATTGACGGCGTTTCCGTAACGGTCACTGCGGACAAGGAAAAGCTTGTATTCGAAAAGGGCGAAGAGGGTAAAATCGCAGTTGAATATGTAAGAACAGGGGAGCAGATAATGCTTGCACTGGCAGTGGAGAACAAACTCCTTGAAAGCTGCAATGTGACAGCAGCAAGCGACTCTGACCTTACAGGCGTTCTTCTTTACAGAATAAGCGACTCCTACGCTCTTGCCGAGGAAGATATCCAGGCAGCGTATTATGACAGATTCCCCGAGTACATTCCCATAAGTTTCGACGATGTACTGGGCGATATTCTCAGCGGCGACTTTGATCTTGGTGACATCAGCGGCTACCTGCCCGAGGTCGACAGCGTTGACGACCTGCTGGATATCTACAACCAGATGAACGGCGGCTCCTACGGCGATTATCTTGACGATTTCCTCAGCGGAGAGTTTGATGCCAGCGACTTTGTCCAGGACTATCTGGCAGGACTGGGTGAGGACCTCGGCGAGTATATTGCAGGCGAGATCGACGGCACCGAGACTGAGGAGTGGATCGATTCTCTCTACGGTCTGTGGGATTACTACACAGGCACGACTGAAGAAGAGCCTGCCGGCAGCTCTGAGGGCAGCACCGATGACTGGGGCTGGGGAGATTTCTTCGGCTGGGGTACTGAATCTGACGAAAGCGATTCCGCTGACAGCAGCGATCCCTCCGACTGGAGCTGGGACTGGGACTGGTAAGCTCCTGAACTGGCGATAAAGCTGAAAAATGATAAATAATGAAACGGCTGAGAGAAGAGAAAATCTTCTTTCAGCCGTTTTAATTATTTATTCTTTCCGTTGATTATTTTTGCAATGACAGTTCTGTGAACCTTCATTGCCCCCTTGGGGCAGAACTCCTGACAGCAGAAGCAGCGGATACAGGTTTTGCGGTTGATGACAGGGAGCTTGTTTTTCATGACAATAGCCTTTGCAGGGCATATCTGCTCGCACTGTCTGCAGCCGATGCATTCGTTTTTCCTGACGGTGGGCTTTGAGACAAGGCAGGTTTTCTCCACCCAGCCCACAAAGCCGTTGAAAATACCGAAGCTTTTGGGTGCAAACTCTATGTTCGTCATTGCCTTCATGTTATCAAAATCTGATATGATAAGTGAATCAAGCTCGCCCACAACCTCAACCTCCTCGGCGCTTTCGGAAGAAAGCCCGCGGCGGGCGGCAGCTTCAAGAAGGGGTACGCTGCTCCTGTCAAGACCGATGATTTTTGCGCATATCAGGTCAAGGTCATAGGGGTCGGCAGATGCCAGCACAGCACCGATTTTTCTGGGTACTCCCTGAGTGGGACCGTTGCCCTCCATGCCTTCAACGGCATCGACGATGCAGAGCCTTGGCTTGAAATACTCGTTAAGGTCAATGAGCATGTCGGAAAAATCCGCAGCATTGGGGAATCGGTAGTGATATTCGGGCTTTGTAACTCCCGGGACTGCGCCGAACATATTCTTTGCAGCAGCGCTCATGCCCATCATGCCGTGACTTTTAAGCTTGCAGAAGTTGATTATGGCATCGGCGTTGTCGAGCCAGGAGGTGTAGGAAAAGGTTTTTGCCTTGACCGCCTCGGGGAAATCCGCCTGAGCGGTGCCGAAATCGCGGTTGAGCTCAGCTCCGACCTCTTCGCACTGATGCATTCCCGTTGCCTTGTATATACCGCTGAGAAAAGCGTTGTTGTAGAGACCTCCGGGGCTGTCGCCGATAATGGGCTTTGCACCTTTTTCGATGAGGAGCCTGCACAGCTCGGTTACAAGGGCAGGGTGAGTGGTTGCAGCCTGCTCGGGCTTCATCATGCTCACAAGGTTGCATTTTATGGCAATGACCATGCCTTCCCTGACCCATGAAAGACCGCCGATGGCGCTCAGAGCTTCACTCAGTGCGCGCCTAACCTCCGCGGTGTCATAGCTTTGACATTTTGCTACAGATACTACAGACATAACGATTCTCCTAAAAATGATAAAATCAGAAGGACTAAAATCAGAAGGATTTAAAGCCCTTGCCCACAATTTCGCTGCTGTTTGTGACCATCAGAAAAGCCGAGGGCTGATTGGTCTCAATGTAGCGGCGGAGCATAGCACCTTCCTTTCGGGACATGACGGTGAGAATTACCACCCTGTCCTGATGGGTGTAGGAGCCCTGAGCGTGGTACACAGTGGCAGCGCGCTCGAGGGTGCCGTGGATATATTCGCAGATGGGCTCGGGGTTTGTGGTGATGACGGTGAAGTATTTGCGAAGGTTTATGCTGCCGATAAGACGGTCGATTACAAGGGATTTCATAAGCAGACCGCAGAGGGAATAAAGCCCTGTTGTGGTGCCGAAAACGAAGAATGCGCTGATGCAGACAAAGATATCCGCAATAAGCAGTGAGGTTGCGATGTTGGTGTTGAAATACTTGCGCAGAATCATGGCGATGATATCGGTGCCGCCGCTGGATGCGCCCAGCACAAAGAGAATTGCAGAGCCGGCCGAGGGCAGACCGATGGCATAGATGAATTCAAGCATCGGCTGGTCGGTAAAGGGCGCGGTCATGGGGGCAAAAAACTCCAGCAGATAGACCGCAGCGGAGGAGAGTATTGTGACATAAACCGTTTTGACTCCGAAGCCTTTTCCGAGAAAGATAAAGCCCACAACAAGGAGAAGGGCATTTATAACGGTGTTGAAAAAGCCTGCGGAAAAGGGGAGGACATTGCTGAGCACGACAGCGATTCCCGCAACACCGCCAAAGGTGAAGTTGTTGGGAAATCTGAAGAAATATATACCGCCCGCAGCCAGCAGAGCGGCAGCGGTGAGAACCAGAAACTCGATAACGGGATGCATTTGCTGATGGCGTTTGCGATTCATAATATCAGTCCCCGACAGTTTTTTCTTGATTATATCAGTCTCAGGTAGTTTTTGCAATAAATAAAGCGGTATGCGGCAAAAAACAAGCCCCGACATTTTGTCGGGGCTGTATGGTATCAGGAGAGAAGCACCTTGGTTTTCTTTTTCCATCTGCCCTTGAAGCCGGGGGAGCAGTGAGCCTTTTTGAATGGGAAGGATTTCCACTTTTCAAAGAAAGCCTGCTCTTCTGCAAGGCATCGGCGGGATATTTCGGTGCAGTTTTCCGCAGTCGCAGCGGAAAACTCATCAACCCACTTCTGTTCAAGGGCATTTCGTTCCTCGTAGTAATCCGCAGGCACAGTCTTTCCGATAAGACCTCTGCGGAAAAGCTCTGCATCCATCCGGTATTTTTCTCCATCGGGGCAATCGGGGATGGTGACAGGAAGCACGGGCTCGGTGCCGAATACCCAGGGCTTGAAGAGGGAGACACAGGGAACACTGCAGCCTGTGCTCCACACAACAATGCGCTCTTCTTCAAGAGACACGACCATGGAGGCGGTGGTGTGGTCGCCGACCATGCCGCCGTAGTGCATGCAGACGCTTGAAACACTTCCCTTTGCAAAGGGATTTTTAACATTTTTGTTGTGGGTCCTCAGGGCATTCATGCACTCGAGGGGGGAATCTGCCGAGGGAAGACAGCTTCCGAGCTGAGAATATCTTTTCGCAGAGCCTGAGAAGGTGGTATAGACAGGCTCGGTGTGCTTTTTGAGGAAATTGTATTTTCTGCCCTTGGAATAGACATCCGCATCCCCTTCAAGGGACAGTCGGTTGCTGATATTTGCCTTGTCGCAGCGCTTGTAAGCCCAGCGCTTGCCCGAGGTTTCCAGCACATAAAGCTCTTTTCTGTCCATGATAAGGAAAGCGTTGTCGTAATAGAAATCATGGTCGAAGCCGCAGTTTCCGCCCTGACCGTAGGTTTCCAGAAGAGAAACAAGCAATTCGAGAGCTTCCTTTGCATTTTTGCTTCTCTCCAGGGCAATGCGCACCATATCCATGCCCGTAAGACCGCTTTTGCCGTACTTTCCCTTTGTAAATACCGCTTCGTTTCCTATGCAGAGCCCAAACTCGTTGACGCCCATCTCGGCACCCCACATCCAGGAAGGACGGGAGAGCAGCACCGCATAGGTCTCCTCGGCCTGAGGTATTGAAATATAGGTACATTCAACATTTCCCGAAAGACCTGTTTTCCTTTCGTGATATTCAAGAAGCTGTGCTTCGTTGGGGCTTCTGTCGCTGTTCTTTGCGAAAAAAGAGACAGAACTGCCGATTCTTCCCATGGTATCACACATTCTGATTTTCCTCCCTTATCAATTGTCAATAAGCAGTATTGCAGCGTCGTTTACATTGGTGCCTGTGGGACCTGTAAAAATCAGTCCCTCCACAGCCTTCAGTGCGTTGTAGGAATCATTCTGCCGAAGGATTTTTTCAATATCAATGCCCTTTTCTCTCAGCGCCAGGGCGGTATCGCCGTCGACGTAGCCTCCTGCGGCATCGGTCGGTCCGTCGGTGCCGTCGCTGCCGAAGCTGAAAATGCAGACATTCTGCATCCCGTCTATTCCCGCGGCAGCCGCCAGAGCAAGCTCCTGATTCCTGCCGCCCATTCCGTTACCCGTAAGCTTTACAACGGTCTCGCCCCCTGCAATGAAGGCGAGCTTTCTGCCGCAGTTTCGGTGTGCCTTTGCCACAGAAGCCAGATGTCCCCCTGCAGCGCGAGCCTGGCAGCACAGGGAATCGGTGAGAATATGCGTTTCGTACCCGCGGCGCTCAGCGGCGGCAGCCGCTGCAAGGCACAGCTCCTTTACGGAGCCTGTGACAAGGGTCGAGACATTGTGCAGGTGCTTGGGGGTTTCGCAGCTGAGACATTCCATTGCCCTTTCAGAGAGCCTGAGACTGTATTTTTCCGCGATTTCAAGAGCATCGGCGCAGGTGCTGCTGTCGGGGCAGGCAGGACCCGACGCTATCATATCGAGGGGGTCTCCGATTATATCGGAAAGCACCACCGCAAAAACCCGCGCAGGAGCGCATCTGAGTGCAAAACGACCGCCTTTTACGGCGGAGAGCCGTTTGCGGATGGTGTTTATTTCCGTGATATCAGCTCCGCAGGAGAGCAGCTGAGCGGTGATATCCTGTAATTCCTCCCCCGAAACAAGGGGCTTTTCAAAAAGGGCGCTTCCGCCTCCCGAGAGAAGAAAAAGCACAGTGTCCTTTTCCGTAAGTCCCGAAACCATGCCGAGGGCTTCCTCTGTAGCAGAGAAGGAGTTTTCATCGGGTATCGGATGCCCTGCCTCGCGGCAGAGAATATTCCCGATGGGGGCTTTTGCGTGTCCGTATTTGGTAATTACAATTCCTTTGTCTATGCGGTCTTTGAGAATGCCGTAAGCGGTATTTGCCATCTGCCACGCGGCTTTTCCGACTGATACAAGGACTGTCCTGCTGCTGAACTCTGCACCGTCAAGAGCCTTTGCAACAGCCCTGTCGGGCATGACGGCGGCAACAGCCTCCCTGATTATGGCGTCCGCCTGATTTCTGAGCTTGCTGTTCATAAAAAATCAAACCGTTCTTTTCTGAAGAATTCATGTCCTGAAACAAGTGGTCAGAAGCAATTATACCATGCTTTCGGGAGCGGTTCAATTCGGAGAGGTCACAAAGGAAAGGGCGATGTTTTGTTATTTCCTCCAAAGCATGATAATAGATGCAAGGGCTATTGCCATTTGAAAATATTTATGTTAGTATGTATCTTGCCGTATACTGTTTGATGTCATAAACGGCGAAATAATAAGGCAGGAGAGAATATGAAATGAAAAGGTTTTTAAGCATGATGCTGGCACTGATTCTTGTTCTTTCAGTGATGGCAGGCTGCACGGCAGCACAGAACCCCGCAGTATCGGGAAGCGATATCCGGGAAGATGGCGAAGAGACAGAAATTGTCAATGTCTATGACGACGGAAGAGCAAGACCTTCGTCCTGCGGACGTCTGCAGGTCAAGGACGGCAAGCTCTGCTCAGAGGACGGCGAGCCCGTAATGCTCCGCGGACTGAGCACCTACGGAATTCTCACCGCAGAGTCCTTTATCAACGAGAAGCTTTTCGAGGAGTTTTCAAGAGATCTGGGCGTCAACGTAATGAGACTTGCAGTCTACACCTCCGGTGTCGGCGGAGTAGGCTACTGCACCGAAGACTGCGACAAGGCGCGTGTTGAGCAGGACGTCTATAACGGCGTGGAGTATGCAAAGAAACACGACATGTATGTCATTATCGACTGACATGTGCTTCGTGACGGTGACCCCAACCAGTATCTTGAGGAATCCAAGGTATTCTTTGCTGCGATGGCAGAAAAATACCGTGACTACAACAACGTCATATATGAAATCTGCAACGAGCCCAACGGTGTTGACTGGGCAACTGTCAAGAAGTATTGCGAAGAGGTTATCCCCGTTATCCGTGAAAAGGATCCCGATTCCGTTATTATCGCAGGTGTTCCCGACTGGTCAAAGGATCTTAAGGCTGCACAGGCAGATCCTCTTGAATATGACAACATCCTGTACACTTTCCACTTCTATTCTGCAACCCACATGGAGGACTGGAGAGCAACAGTTGAGAGCTGCAGCCAGAGCGGAATGCCCATATTCGTAACCGAATACGGCGTAACCGCAGCCAGCGGCGGTTTCCCGAGAGACCTTGAGGCAGCGGATGTGTGGATCGAGCTTCTGGAAAAGGAGAATATTTCCCATTGCATGTGGTCTCTGGGCAACCACGCAGAGCCCAATGCAATGCTCAGATTCGGTACGCTCATTTACAACGGCTTCACTGAAGATGATTATTCAAAAACAGGTCTGTGGTTCATTGAGATGCTCAAAAAGTACACAGGAAAATAAGATTGGATTTTTTAAGAGCCATACCTCCGAGGAGGTATGGCTCTTAGGTTTATATTCCCCTGAATATGTATTCATTCTCAGCAGATCCGTTTTTGCGGCAGCAATTCTCCTTTTCAGTCTGCAAGCCTTGAAATCATCCACGCCATGTTTCTGCCGAGAGTCTGAGCGATTTTCAAGCCTTCGGTATCGGACATTATCTCCTCAGGTGTGTTTCCGTGAAGCATGCACCAATAGCAGGAGCTGACAATGGGCTGTTCGTTGATCAGGGGATACTTGTACAGTGCCTCCAGAGATGCGGTGGTTCCTGCTCTGCGGGCGGTGACTATACAGCCGCAGGGCTTGTACATCAATGGTTTGCTGGCACTGGCGTACAGTCTGTCAAGAAAGGCGATAAGGCTGCCGTTTGGGGAAGAGAAGTAAACAGGGGAGCCGAAAATCATGCCGTCGGCCTCAGCGAGCTTACGGGCAGTTTCATTTACTGCATCGTCAATGATGCACTGCCCGATTTCTCTGCACTTGAAGCAGCCCAGACACCCTGAAATCGGTTTGGTGCCGATATGAATTATCTCTGTTTCAACACCGTTTTTATTCAGCTCCCTTTCAACCTCGCAAAGGGCAGTGTATGTGCAGCCTTTTGGGTGAGGGCTTCCGTTTATGAGAACAACTTTCATTATCAGGTCTCCCTTTACAGTTCTTTGAAGTAAATTCTGCTTTCCTCTTTATAAATATCAATGCGCGTTTCCATGTATTCAAAGCCGTATTTTTCATAGAAGCCCACATGGTCGGTTGCCAGATACACCTTATCATAGCCCTGCTGCTTTGCGCTGCGGCAGGCACAGTCGATAACCTCACCGCTGCGGCGCTGACCCCTGTAATCGGGATGGGTATAGACAAAGCCTATCCAGGGATAAAGACTGTCATCATCTATGCAGTCAACCTTCGTGAGGGTCGCGAAGGAGACAATATTGTCCCCTTCTGTCATCATAAAAAGCTGACCCTTTTCTCCGAGGGTTTCGAAAAAGAGATTCTCCCTCAGCAGTCGGGCGAGAAATTTTGCGGCGCCCCAGTCGCAGCAGTCGATTTTCTCGATCCATTTTTCCCTGTCGTCACATTCAAAAAAATCAGATATTCTCATAATATTCCTCTTTTTCTACAGCCATTTCAATGCATTTCCAGTCTTCTCCGAGGATGCTGAGAACCCAGAAATCCCCCGTTTCACGAAGTCCGACCGAGCGGTAGCAATGCATTGCTGAGGGGTTGTTTTCAAAAACACCAAGGGATACCTTTCTGACCTTCAGAATATCAAAAGCGTATTTCAGCGCAAGGGTCACCATGCCCTTGCCGTAGCCCCTGCCGCGCTTTTCGTCATTGACTATGATGAATCCAAGGCGCAGATGAGTTTTTTCTTCGTCCATAAAACGCATTGTAAGCTGTCCTTCAACCCCCTCATCGTCGAAGGCGGTCATGGCAAAGAAATTCTCACCGCAGCCTGAATAGAAAGCATTGACATCCTCTGCCGACGGCGGGTAGGAAGGGAGCCTGTCGGCGCTCCACTTTTTAAAGGATACCTCGTCCTTTATCCAGCGGATGACCTGCTGTGCATCAAGGGGGTTATAGGGTCTCAGTCTCAGCATAAAAATTCTCCTTTGCATAAAGCATCTGTCAGAGCATCGATGTTTTTCTCGAACCATTTCAGAAGCCCCGTTGAAAATATTGCCTGACGCAGATAAATATGGCGGTTGGCGGCATCTGATGAATAATACTGGTTATAGTAATCGCAGACGGCGATCTGATGGTAAAAAAGCTTTGCCGCCGCCCTGAGGTCATATGGACTGAGGGGCGAATGTTCGGCGTAGGCGGCAAAATAACCGCAGAGGACATCAATATCGATCTGCCCGTCGGAACATTCGGGAGCGGCATAGACATAGGAGCGCATTATCTCCCACACCGCAGGATGCACACAGGCGGTTGTCCAGTCGATGACAGCGTTTATTCTGTCCCCTGAGCAGAGCAGCTGGCTGATAAAATAATCGCCGTGGGTAGGGGAAAGGGTAAGTGAGGAAAGGTCAAATTCATATTTCGGAAAACGCTTCATCAGACCGATTCTGTAACGAAGATCCTCGGCAATGCCGTCATCACCCTTTTCTTCCGCGGTCAGAAGGGTGTTTTCGTAAGAGCGCAGAGCGTTTTCGGATGTCATATATCTGAAGAAATCCGCACCTATGCCTGTGGGAAGCCCTTCATAATCCCTGAGGGCAGAGTGAATCCTGCCGAGGGTCGCTGCAGATTCCCTCTGCAGCTCTGGCGATGCAGTGTTCCAGTCGTACATCCTGCCATCAATATATTCCTGTACATGGAATTTCCGCCCCGAATCATCCTCCGAAATATAGCTGCCATTGAGGTTTCTGACAAAACGGCATACGCTGATGCCCTTCTGCAGCAGAAATTCGCAGAGCTGCGGTTCGGCTTCGGGGTTGTTTATCTCACTGACAGAAGGGAATTTTACAACATATTTCCCACCTTTGCAGGATACGAAGTATGTATCCGACCCTGCACCGACAGAGGATTTCTCTGTTTTCATAACCTCAAGACCGTAAAGTCTTTCAAGAATCTCAACCATAGCGTTTCTCAAGCTCCTCAATGGTGGGCTGTATCTCCTCCAGGCGGTACTCTGTGCCGCGCAGGTCCCTGTCGATGAAGCGGTGATTGTAAAGCTCACGGCGCAGTGTGGCAGGGTCGCAGAAGGTATGCCAGCGGCAGAGCAGCTCGTTTACCTCCTTCTCGGTGTATGTTCTGCCCTTCTCAAACTTCTGTGAAAGAAAGATAAGGGCATGCAGCTTCATTTTTCTTTTTGCAGGAAAAGCAGTAAGCCTGCCCTCTGAGTCGAGGAAATTTTTCAGTATATCGTTCATTTTCCGTCTCCCTGAATCATATAGCTTCTGGTTCTTCCCATGTCTTCAAAGCCTGTTTTTGTATAAAGTCTCTGTGCGATAAAATTGCCGTCGGCGGTGTCGGTATCCATTCTGACAATGCCCCTGCGGTACATATCGGAAAATATTCTCCGGAGAGCCGATGATGCAAGTCCGCGCCCCTGCATGGCGCCTTCGATGTATATCCATTTAAGGTAGCAGATATCCCGCTGCGGAAGAAATACAATGGCTCCTGCCCCTGCATACTGACCGTTGCTGTGTATTGAAAATTCGCACAGACCTTTGGGGTTTTCTTCGCCGTATATGACCTCGACCCCATCGCTGCAGAGACCGCTTTCCCTGAGCGTGCGGCTGTAGTATACATTCTCATGCTCTTTTGTATATCCTGCCCTCAGCAGAGCCTTTTCAATATGGGGCAGACCGCAGAAAAGCTTGCCGTGGCAGGCGTTGCAGGTCATGCCGAAGGCATGGAAGAAGGCGAAGCGGTTTTTGATATTGCGGCTGTCGAAATATCTGTGTGCTGCGGCGATAAGCTCATCGGCGCAGTCGGAATCCTCGTCGAAGTACAGATTTCTGATAATGCCGCCGCTGACATTGCGGTCCTTTTCTCCGTCGGTGCCGTAAATGTACAGTGAAAGCCCGTACTGCACGAAGCCGACAATGGTGCTGTCCTTTACCGCCGCGCAGGTGACAAGCTCTGAGAACATCTCCTCACCGTCATAATCGGTATCGGAAGCAAAGCTCTCAAGCCACAAATCATAATCTGCCCCGATGCAGCAGGGGGCGCATGCGGTTGCTTTTCTGTAGTAATCATATATCTTTCTGAAGTCGCTGACAATAATATATTCTGTCATAAAATCATATCCTTGCTGTTTTTCGCAATAAAAGGGCATAGCCCGAATTACAGTTCAAGCACAAAAGCCTTGGTGTAATTCGGGATGCTGCTGTCGATATAGAGTCTGCCGCCGTGAAGCTCCGCTATTCGCCTTGCAATAGCCAGCCCCAGACCGCTGCCGTCCTTGGCGGTGCGGGATTCGTCGGAGCACTGAAAGGGTTCAAAAATCGCGTCTCTCATGGAAGGAGGGATATCCTGCCCCTTATCGGCAACCATTAGCCTTGTTTTTCCGTTTTCGGTCCTCAGCGCTATGAGCAGTCCTGTACCTGCCTCGTTGTGCCTGACGGCATTTGCAATGAGGTTATCAGTCAGACGGGAGAGCTCAAGTGCATCAGCCTGCCTTATGACAGGCTCATCGGGGATATCAAGCTCGATCTCCATCGAGCGGCTTTCAATTTCGTTATAGCGAAGGGCGGTACACTCCCTTACGATACGGCAGAGGTCAACCTCACTGCAGCTTATGGCGTAGCCCTCGGAGGTCATCTTGGCATAACGGAAAAGCTTCTGTATCATATCGTCCACCTGAAGGGACTTTCCCGAAATGGTGCTGTAGACCGACTGCAGCTCTTCTTCGCTGACAGCGCCCTCCTCAAGGGCTCTTGCAAGTCCCAGCACAGAGGCTATGGGGTTTTTGAGGTCGTGGGCGATGTTTGCAAAAAGCAGGTTGCGCTCCCTGATGCGGCGGTCGGTATCCTCAGCGATGAAAGCGCTTATCTTCCGGTAGTAATAATAAGAAAATACAGAAAAGAGAGCAAGGGCGATGAGCACCCCGACACACTGAAATACAATTTCGGGTATACCTGTTGCCGATTCAAGAAAAAGTGCATTGTCAGAAAGAAGCCTGAAGAGATAAATCTCGGAAACAAGCAGCACAAAGGTGATGACAATGTAGTGATAGATTATGTTTTTCTTCAGAGTATTCATTCTTCCAGTCTGTACCCCAATCCTCTTATTGTCCTGATTCTGTCGCCGCCTATCTTGTCGCGAAGCCTGCTTACGGCGACCCTTACGGTATTGTCGTCCACAAAGCTGTCCTCCCAGCCGCAGGCGCACAGCTGGTCACGGGTGAAGACCCTGCCGGGACTGCTCATGAACAGCTCCATCATGGCAAGCTCGGTTTTTGTAAGATCAACAGGCTTGCAGCCTATAAGAAGAACGCATTTGTCCATATTGAGGGTAAGATCCCTGAATACGATCAGGTTTTCCTGCCTGTGGGAGTCCTTGTCGTGTCTGCGCAGGTTCGCCCTGACACGGGCGGTCACCTCAAGAGGCTCAAAGGGCTTTGTTATGTAGTCATCAGCCCCCAGGTCAAGCCCCAGAACCTTGTCACCCAGCTGCACCCTGGCAGAGAGTATCATTACGGGAATATCGCAGTCCTGCCTGATTTTCTTCAGCACCTCAAAGCCGTTCATTCTCGGCATCATGATATCGAGAATGGCAAGGTCGATATCATAGTTTTTCACTATCATATAAGCCATCTCGCCATCGTAGGCTTCGTATACATTTATGTCTTCCTTTTCGAGAAACAACCTCAGCGCCCTGATGATTTCCTTCTCATCGTCGGCAATCAGCACGTTATATTTTCTTTTCATTGAGCATCCGTACTTTCGTGAATTTATTTCCGTAAATGACGAATTTTCTGCCCTCGCACTGTCCCGTGATATCCATTTCGGTAATTTCGGATTTCTCTGCGCGGACCAGAAGCTCTCTGCCGTTTCTGATAACCAGAAAATAAGTCCCCATATCTGAGATCATGTCGGCGGTTTCGGATATCTCCGCAAGGGGAGTGAACAGACAGACCAGCGCATCAAGAATCTTCTCGCGGGTTTTGCCGACCTTTTTTCGCTGCAGGGAATGAATCTCATCTGCATCCCTGTATTTTTCAGAAATCATCTGCTGAATATTCATGATAAATCTCCTTTAAATAAATATGACCAGAACGCATACTGCAATGCAGACAAGCACCAGAAGCGCCATGGGAAGGGAAGAGAAAAAGTATCCGCATTTTTTCCCGAGAGCGGAATCGTTGATGGGCAGAAGCTTTTTTCCGCGGTGCCGTCTGACGGCGGCAAAAATGGCGGCAGAAACCAGAGCTGCAGCGGCAAGGATGATTTCACCGAGCTGCAGAGCCCTGCTGCTGACAGGCAGCACGTCAAAAAGCACCGTTAGGGAATTGTTGAGAAAATGCAGCAGCATAGGGATTATAAGCTTCCCCGAGCGTTCATAGGCATAGCAGAGAACAAGCCCCATGCAGGCGGCAAAGAGAAACTGCTGCACATTTAGGTGAATAAGCCCGAAAAGCAGGGAGGAGGCGATTGCGGCAAAAGCCCTTCCGTGACTGCGGAGGTATCGGTATATTACGCCTCTGAATATAAGCTCCTCCGCTATGGCGGGGAAGACTGCAACGGTAATGAGCATAATGAGCGGATTGGTATTCTCTCCCTGCCCTGCAGGCAGCGACAGGGAAAGCCCTGCGGCACTGCGGAACAAAGTCTCTGCAGCGGAGAAAATACTGTTTGCGCACAGTATAATTATAATACATCTGAAAAAGTCTGCAATAGTGAAAATTCCTTTGTCGGGGGAGTTTTCGCGGATTCTGCGGCGGTTTGCGAAAAAGAAGATCAGAAACACTGAGCCGGAGATGAGCATTGCAATATCAGAAGCGATATAGAGCACAGCCCCCTCAAGCTGCGGCAGCCCGATGAGATGCAGACAGAGGGCTGCAAAGGTCAGAATAACGGCGCTGAGGGGCTGAAAAAGCAGCTGATGAAGAAAGACTGCAAGCGCCGTTGCCCTGCCTGATTTTCTGAGAGCGGATTTCATGTTTTCCATTCAGGAAAGCCTCCTTTCAGTCAGAAAAAAGCACGCTTCTGCAGTTTTCGATGCAGGCGGAAATATATGCATCCCTGTCCTCATCAAGAAACCATTCCCCCTCCTGAGAGAGCAGAGCGGAATCCTCGCTGCAGGTGCAGGCATAATAGCGGTCGGAATGATTGTCGGAAAGGAACAGGAAGCAGACAGGCTCGTCATAGTAAAAAATTGCACCGTTTTCAGCTTCACAGCCTGCGCCGTAGGATACGGAAAGCTGATAGTCGACCTCTCTGAAAGCGCCCTCCCTGCAGGGGTCATAGTTGCAGAAGGTAACGGTGCCAAGCTCCTCTGCTTCGCTTTTCAGAGAATCCATTTCGGCAAACAGTCCGAATTCGGACAGCTCCGCTTCGGAAATTTCTGCAATGACAGAATCCCAGTTTATGCCGAGGTCAGGGATTTCTTCGGTCTGTACGCTGCTGCATCCGCAAAGAGCGGAGAGAATAACTGCGGCTGCAAGGATGAGGATAAAAAGTCTGTTTTTCATAATGTGATTTCCTTTCGGGTGTTTTCTGTTATGGCTTCATGATACAGGGGAAAGCTTACAGAACCGAGAGGGAAATCTTACATTAATCTTACAAAGAAAAACGGGACGGAAAATACCGTCCCGCTGCAGATTCTATTTTTTAAGCTTTTTGCCGCAGTGAGGGCAGTAGCTCCAGTTTTCGTCTTCCTTGTTTTCGTTGTTTATCTGTTCGGTAAAGCCCGAGGAGATAATACCTGTAGGAACAGCCACAAGACCTATGCCCAGCAGAGCGATTATTGCGCTGAGCACCTTTCCCATTGCGGTCACAGGATAAATATCACCGTAGCCGACGGTGGTAAAGGTCGCGACAGCCCACCAGAGAGCATCAAAGGCGTTGGAAAAGGCGTCGGGCTGTGCAGCGTGCTCCACGTTATACATGAGTATTGCGGCGATTATCATAAGAAGAACACAGATGAAAATTGAAGAGAGCAGCTGGCTCTTTTTTCGCCTGAATACCTCGAGGATGGTGGAGAGGGCGGTTGTATAGCGGCTGACCTTGAAAATCCTCAGCAGTCTGACTATCCTCAGCAGCCGCAGAGCGCGCAGGTCAACGGGAATGAGGAAAGGAATATAGAAGGGCAGTATGGCGACAAAGTCAATGATTGCCATAAACGAGAAGATATACCTGAGCTTTGCCCTGAAAGGGGAAAGACCGGGATATTTCAGGTCTGCCGTCCACAGCCTGAGTAAGTATTCTATTGTGAAAATGATAACCGAAACGATTTCGATATATGAGAAAACCCTTTTCATCTCAGGAGATACATCAAAGGTTTCCGCAACTACTGTGATGATGTTGATTATGATAATGACGATTATGGTCACATCAAAAAAGCTGCTCACGAGATTATTGACATCGTCGTTTCGGATAATGCTGTAGATTTTTTCCTTCAGCTTCATGGAATATCACCTGACAGAATGATAGCATTGAGAGATGAGGTTGTCAAATCAAAACGCGGTGAGGTCAGAATCCGCCGTAGTGGGAGAGCACGCGGGATGCAGCAAGAGAGCCGCTTTCCATGGCTTTGAGTATATCGCCGTACTGCGAGTAGGACGCTACAAACCCTGCCTCGAAGCTGTCGCCGCAGCCTGTTGTGTCGATGACATTATCGACCTTTACCGCAGCGCAGACGGTTTCGGTGCCTTTTCTGAATGCCCTGCTGCCCCGTTCTGCAAGGGTGCCGATGAAAATGCAGCCGAATTTTTCGGACAGCTCCCTCAGTATGGGCAGCAGCTCATCATCGGCGCTTACAAACATCAGATCGATAAAGGGCAGCAGCGGCAGCCAGTTTTCAATATCACGGCGGACATTGAAATCAACCGCCAGATTAAAGCCGTACTTCCGTTTCATCCCGATAACATTGCCAAGTACAGGGCAGGCAGAGGTGATATGCACCCAGTCAGCCCGCGCCAGAAGTGCCTCATCATCTGCATCGGGTACAAAATCCTGATAAACTCCCCCGTGCCATGAATCCGCCTTGTAATATCTGTCGCCGCCCTCGGTGAGATAGGTTATGTTGTGGGCGGTCTCCCCTTCGATAATGTGAACATGGGAAATATCAAGGGGGAACTCCTTTGCCTGACGGAGTATACTTTCACCATACTTATCCGTCCCCACAGCCCCTATAAGAAAGGCGTCAATACCCTCAAAGGTGCTGATGTTGGCGCTGAAATTAAGCGCCTCGCCCCCTGCGCGGACTATATCAGTGCCGTCATAGACATCAGCGCATATGCAGGTAAGAGAAACAACTACCATAAAACCAGTCCTTTTATGTGTTTTATCTGATTATACACTTAAATTTGAAAGATGCAATAATTGACGGGTCAGGGCGATAATGATAGAATATATAAAAACAGCAGATGTAACGGCAGCGCTGCAAAGGGCGGCATGCTTTCAGGATACGGAGGCAGAGATGAAAAAGGAAACTACTGCATTGAAGAAAAATCAGAAAATAGAGCTGACAATAACGGGAATGACCGCAGAGGGCAGCGGCGTCGGAAAATATGACGGCATGGCGGTGTTTGTGCCGATGACGGCAATCGGCGATATAATTGAATGTACCATTGTCAAAACAGGAAAGAGCTTCTGCTTCGGCAAGTGCGACAAGGTCATAACGCCTGCAGAAAGCCGCATTGAGCCCGATTGCCCCCAGTACAGAAAATGCGGCGGCTGTGTATACCGTCACATCTCCTACGAGGAGGAAGTGCAGATAAAAAAGCAGCGCGTCAATGACGCGGTGCAGCGGATAGGCGGACTTGACATTGAGTGCGAGGAGATTCTCGCCGCCGAAAACCCCGACCGATACAGAAACAAGGCTCAGCTGCCCTGCCGCGCAGACGGATCGGGAAAGCTGCAGCTGGGCTTTTTTGCCTCACGCAGCCATCGGCTCATAGAGTGTACCGACTGTCTGCTGCAGCCTGAGGAATTTGCGGCGATAGAGGCTGCCTTCAAGCGCTTTGTTGACGAAACAAAAACCGAAATCTACAACGAAACCGCCCACAAGGGCAGAGTACGCCATCTTTACCTGCGCTCGTCGGCTCTGACAGGGGAGATTATGGTCTGCGTTGTCGTAAACGGCAACGGACTGCACCATGAAGACCTCCTGGTTGAGATGCTCAGAGAAGCAAGCGACAGAATAAGCGGCATAGTTATCAACCGCAACACCGAAAAGACCAACGTCATAACAGGCAGAAAATGCCGCGTTGTCTGGGGGAGTGAGTATATTACCGAGCGGCTTTGCGGCGTTGATTTCCGAATTTCGCCCCTTTCTTTCCTGCAGGTGAATCCCGTGCAGGCGGAAAGACTTTACAGCCGTGCCGCGGAATACGCAGGACTTACAGGAAATGAAACGGTCCTCGATATGTACTGCGGCGCAGGCACAATAGGTCTGACCATGGCAGGAAAGGCAAAGCAGATTATCGGCGCGGAGGTAGTCCCCGAAGCGGTGGCAGATGCATGGAAGAACGCCGAAGCCAACGGAATAACCAATGCGCGGTTTATAGAGGGAGACGCAGCCGCTGCCGCCGCACAGCTCAGGGCAGAGGGAGTGACTCCCGACGTTGTAGTCCTGGACCCGCCAAGAAAGGGCTGCGATATTGACCTTATCAATACGATCAGCAAAATGAACCCCAATCGCGTTGTTTACGTTTCCTGCGACCCCGCGACCCTGGCGCGGGATATGAAGCTCTTTGCCGAGCGGGGCTTCAAGCCGAAGAAGCTCACAGCGGTGGATATGTTCCCCAGAACAGCGCATGTCGAGACGGTTGTTCTTTTGTCCAGAAAAACTCCCGATGACGTAATAGATATCGACCTAGAGTTAGACGAGCTTGATATTACCTCTGCGGAGTCAAAGGCAACCTATCAGGAAATCAAGGATTATGTGCTGGAGAGATTCGGGTTAAAGGTAACCTCACTTAACATTTCTCAGGTAAAGCGTAAGCTGGGGCTCAATGTTGGGGAATGTTATAATAAGCCAAAATCCAATAATCCAAAAGTGCCGAACTGTCCTAAAGAAAAGGAAGATGCAATCATTGCAGCGCTGAAGCATTTTGGAATGGTAGATTTAAAGTGATATATTGCAATAAAAAATGGAATATGTTGCAACATATCCCATTTTTAGGTTGATTTTACAGAAACAATTGCACTGAGCAAAAAAATAAAGTGTATATAATGCGTACCTCTTAGAATCCTGAAAGTGCTGTTTACGGGTAAACATTACAAAGACATATTTATATTTTATTCTAAAAAGTTCTTATTTGTCCGTATAACCAAGGGGCACTAAAGCATCAAAAATATCACCTAAGAAAACAATTATTAGTTTGCTTAGGTGATATTTGGCCTAATAAACAAGTGGCAACAATGTCAGTCCATTAATACTTCTTTTCGGTATATTAGTCTAGTTACTTCATATGTACGACAAAACGTACATTTAAATTTTTCGGGATAAAAAATTGCTAAATTAGCTCCTTTATCTCTCATAGCGCTTTGATACTCGATTCCATCAAATATATGCTGCCCGCTTTCATCTTCTATTGACATAATAAAATCACATATATATTGGGTCGGAAGATAATCTAAAACGCTATCACCTCGACGCATTGTTCGTCCCATTTCGAGATTGATTTTATGTAGATGCTCTAGATTAATTGCCAGCGATGTACAATCCACCTCTGGAGAAAATGGGCTAATATTACCGATGAGCTTTAAGTCAACAACATTAATTGATTCGTTCGGTTTGAAAGTTGCGATTGTCACATAGTCAAATTCTGCGGCTCGTATTTCGTGTAAAGTAGTTTCTCTATCATATGTCAAGTATAGGCGACTTATGCCGAAAGAATTTGCTCGTCCATCTGTTGCTATATTAGGTGGAGGGGCGCCCATTTCACCTTTAGAGAACCCCTTTGTGGTTTGTGCGATCCGCCCTCGATAAAACCTCTGTTTAGATGTTTCGATACACTTTGAAATATAAAGACAGTACTGCTTGAGAAGATCAGTATTAACAAGATTTGTATGAAATCGATTTGTATGCTTTATTGCCTCCACGAAATCAGACCACTTTTGTGTTCGCAATATTGAGTGTTTCTTAAGAAAATCAATGTCATATTTCTCTGGAATCCCGACAGGTTCTGAAAACAAAGAAGGGATATCTTCGAAAATTGTAGGAGATAGTTCTTTTACAATTTCAACAATTGTCTCTTCGTTGATATTGGAAAAGATATTCCAATCATTTGCAAGAACAAAACCAAGCGTATTCAAGTCATGGGTGGGATAATCTTCTGGTAAGTCTTTAAGAGGAGTATATACAGAAAGTAAGTTATCAAAAAAACCAGATAATGTACTATTGGTTTCGGAGTTGTATAGATTAACATCATGAGCTCCACAGATAGGACATGAGCCCTTTTCTGTGCTGCGATTAATTATTGACACAACTTCGGGATCCGTAAAACATTTGCTACAGAATATCATGTTATTTCCTCGTCCATAAATCGACTCATAAGCTCTAAGTGATGCATAATTGATAACTTCTTAATAAATCCTAAACCAGGATAACTTTGCTCTTCGTAAATTTTTTCAAATTGCTGTATGGCAATGGTGTTAAGCTTGTGGATTTTGTTCCACTCATGAAGCTTTGTAAGTGCCTCATAGAACTTTCCGGCAGGATCACTAATATCATCATTGTTGTCGGAGACGAAATGATGAATGCGCAGTATGTTTTCTTTATCAAAATATACAATATGGATTGCAACGGCATATGGGGCGAATCCAGATTCAGTATATTCATCTCCAATTATTGAGTAATCCGAAAAGCCGACATATCCCTCACTAAAATAAAGATGATCATCAGAAAAGAACTCGTCATCCGACTCTAGATATTCCACATTTCTTGGTCTTTTATTAAATTTATTTTCAGTTAATATTTTTTCTCCACGGATTCGACGAAATGTTGGAGCATATGGTAACATAGTCTTTACTTTGAAATCTGAAAAAGATTTCTCATAATGCTTGATTAGATCTGGATGTAGACAAATCGCAATAACATTTTCTGGTTGAATACTTCTTTTTTTTAAGGAAGCTACCTTTTCGGGTGAAGAATCATCAACATATAGACCACGTTTGATGCAAGATGTGGCACTTGTCAAAAGTTCAGTAAGACGTTCTTTATATCGTGCATTCTTTGAGTTCTTTGAATCTGAAAAAAATGCACCAACTTTTGGGTTACGGATGAGTATTAAGGGATGACCTGCATTAGAGAACTCTTCTATTACGCTGACTAACGTTGCTGAAAGTTTTACTGGTTCAATTACAGGTATTATTTTCTTACTTAACTTTGAACATTTAAGCAATTCTCTAATGGCAAGCAATTCGTTTTGTCTTCCGCGCAAAAATGGATAATACATAAACTGTTACCTCCCCTCAAATGGAGCTGACAAGAATTCTTGTAGCTTTTGCGTGCTTTGCTCGTTTTCTTTAGAAAAATACATAAGGAAACGTAATGCGTTTGGGATTGTAGAATAGTCGGTAATATTTATTCTGTTTCGCCCTTTTAACTCTAATAAAAACAACTTATATAGTTGCTCAATCGGAAGATCACATAGAATATCTCTGCATGCTTGATAGTATTTTACAGGTGTTACATTTGGCAAACTACCATTAACCTTGTAAACAATCGACTCATATTCAGGTTTATTAAGAATCTTAAAAATGCATTTTGGATCCAAATCAATTCGATGCTCGGCAGGTTCTCTAACTCTTCGAATAGTATTTCTATCTGTGAGTACATATATGCCCACGGGTAGATGGCCTACTAATTCATACAGTGATTGTAACTGAGGTTCACTAGTAACAACGCATACGTGGTCAAATGCTTTGTAATAATCAGATACTTGACTTAATAGGCGATCAAAAGAATCTAATTCGGTTTTTATTTCATAAACAACTGCTTTTCCGTTTATCATAATCAAATCCGCTTTTGATTTCGCTACAGGAACTTCTGTTAAAGCTGTTGTTGTATTGATTCTGTGCACATTTATAATGAGCTTGTTAATTAATGTGTTTTTATAGAAGTACTCGTTGCGATACGATTTTCCTATATATTGGTATATATCAGAAATAACTTGCTCATTAGTCGCACCATTGTCAGTTTTTATACAGTATCTGCGAACAATACGTCTCATTAGTTCTGTAGAAGGTTCTGTTTCGACAATAAAACTGTGTAACATATTTTGTGAAAAAAAACGAGTTAAAATAGTTTTTCCTTCACTCATTACAGCACCTCCCATTATAATACAATTTTTATAATAATTATATACCTACCTCATTTCAAATTCAACTGCAATTAGTAAACAACTTTAAATCAAATACTTGTAAAGTAGTTCTTAAATATATAGCAGCCATTACAGATAACAAAATCTGTAATGGCTGTTGGTACATAATTTTATTTACGACATATCAAATCAACAAGTCGCATAAACCCTCGATATCCGTCTACCGTTCTCTTGAACACACCTGCGTCCTCGAGAACCTCCATGAAAACTCTGCCAACCTCTTTTTCGATTATCTGACGGGCATTAGGCTCTGCAAAGTCAGGATAGTCAGCGAGAATCTGATTTGCCCATTCTGCGTGTGATGCAAGATCTGGAACGGCTGCGATATCTTCGCCTGCAAGCATCGCCTTTTCAAGCGATACAAGCTCCTTTGCAAGTCGGGCAGGCAAAACCGCAAGTCCCATAACCTCGATAAGACCAATATTTTCCTTCTTGATGTGATGCAGCGAAGGATTGGGGTGGAAAATACCGAGCGGACGCTCCTTGGAAGTGATATTGTTTCTCAGGACAAGATCGCACTCGTATCTGTCACCGTTCTTTCTTGCGATGGGTGTGATGGTGTTGTGGGGTGTTCCGTCGGTTTCAGAGAAGATGCCGACAGATTCATCGGAGTAACTTCTCCACGTAGAAAGAATATCACTGCAGCACTTTGCCAACTCGCCTCTGTCTTCGGAACTGACACGT
>JAZUPA010000147.1:0-7055 GCA_045604945.1 Acutalibacteraceae bacterium | reverse complement strand
ATCTCTCACGATATATCTGCTTTAATTCATCAATATCATACTCATCTTTCATATAAATGCATTCGTCGGCAATGTGCCTGATAAATTCATCTGAGCCGACAGGCAATACCACAATCGCACCGCTGTCTGTCAGTTCTCTCAACACCTTTAAAAGACCTGAAATGCACATATGATGATAAAAACTGCTCGTCTTATACGGAGCATAGAATATCTTTCTGCCTTCCGCATACCCTAAAGCCGCCGAGGATCTCCACCGCTCGCCGCTTAATGCATGGAGCTTTCTGTCATATCTCGGCTCGGTAAGCAGAAATTTTTCTGCTATATCCTCAAAGCTCTCTTTCAGCGAATTCTTCTTTATTGCTTTTTCTATAGATTTTCTTACAGTGTAATTTTTGTACGGTTCTCTGCTCGGTTCAAGATTCCAGCTTGCAGTATCAAGGTCATTTTGAAAAATCTCAATATCATTGCAAAACAGCCTCAGATTTCCAAAATCGATTCTGCCGCCCAGCAGATAAGAAAGATACATATTGCCCTGCCCGTTTTCGCCCACTAATGCATATATCTTTCCGCTTTCAAGCTGAATATCCTTGTATTTCCATGTGTCATGAGTATTCTCGATAAACGCACTGCCTGAAATCAATGATGTGCATTGGCTTGAATCAATTCTGATTTTAAAGCCGCTTTGAAACAAGCTGTTTTTCATGTTACTCCCCCAATTATTTCCTGAGGTTATTCTCCTTATCAAAAAAGGCTTTTTCGAGGGCGGTGTATTCCGCCTCTGAACACACCTCTCTGCACTTTTGCTGATACTCTGCAGAACGGGCGAGCATCAAATCAATTTTTGTGCAGGGGAATTCGGGGCATTTATTGCACTTTTCAACATTGTGAGCTTTTGTACATTCAACCAGATTGTAGGTGCAGGTTTTGTGGGAGGAGCAGCCTTCGCAGGCTATTTCTTCGTTTGAAACAATTCTGTCCCTCCACCCCACTCTGTACCACAGTTCTGCAACCGCGCTCAGCTCTTCGGGCGTTTTTGCCCTGTATCGTGGACACTCAAGGCAATTATCGCCGCAGAGGGTTATTTTCTCAATCATCTCAGTCGCTCGCCGTTTTCAGCGGAAATAATAACTGTCTCCTGCTCTCCGAAATCATTTGCCTCATAGGAAAGGGCGATTTCTCCGTCCTTGTATTCAAGGCTGTACATCCAGAAGGCATCGCTGTCGGCAGAATCAACCTTCCAGATTGTTTCGCCCACTGTGCCAATCTTCATGCAGTCGGGTCCGAAATAGCCGCCGATATAAAGGTTGCCTTCCTCATCAAAATCCCACGAAGAAGAGCCGCCGTCGTAATCGGTATTGTCCCATACAACCTCACCTGTTCTTGCATCAAGGGTGCGCAGGCGTCCGTAGACCTCTACCATGCCTTCTGCATTGAGCATATCATCATAAAGCGACTGCTCATTTATGTATACGAGTCCATCGTACATTCCTATGTACTCAAGGGTTTCAAGCTGTGCTGCCATGCTGTTTTCTGTTCTGTATGTCCACATGACGCTTCCGTCCTCGGCGTAGGCAGTAAAGATTCTGTAGAAGCCTGCAAATTCATCACCGATAAAGGTTTCTTCCCACTCCACTCTATCGGGAAGCCCTGAGGTGTCTGCATCATCTGAGGGGGCTCCAACAATGATAGCAGTGGGACCGTCCGCTCCGCCGATAATGCCAATCGCATCGTTTTCTGCGTCCTTTTCGCAGGCACAGAGAGAAAGCAGCATAATGGCTGCAATGATAATTGCAATCAGTTTTTTCATAAGTTGTTCCTCCTTGTTTCTTTTCATGCTTTATTATAGCAGAGCGGTGCAGTAAAGGCAAGTATAACGGGTGATTCACAAACCCGCCCCTGCTGCTGAAATATTTCTCCTATCTGTAAATTCTATTTTCTCTCCCTCAGTCACCTGCGGTGACAGCTCCCTCGTCAGAGGGAGCCAGGATGCACTAAACACATAAATGTGTGTTAAACGGGAGCCCGCAGAGGGGCTCCCCTACGATAATGGATTGGGGTTTGTTTGTGATACAAAAACGGGAGGGTGCTGATGCCCTCCCGTTTTTATTTGGGTTTATTTATACGTTCCAGATTTCGCGGGCGTATTCGATGATTGTTCTGTCGCTTGAGAATGCGCCTGCGTTGGCTACATTGGCAAGGCACTTTCTTGCAAATGCCTTGCTGTCGGAGTAGTCAGCAATAGCCTGAAGCTTTCTCTCGCAATAGGGAACAAGGTCGAGAAGAATATAATAATGGTCGGGCTTGTGCCAGTGTGCGCCCTTGAGGATCGCATTGTAAAGCTCACGGAACATTCCTGTGCCGTCATCATCAAGAGTACCGTCAATGAGAGTATCCATGACCTTCTTTATATTTGCATCCTCGTTGTAAATCTTCATGGGGTCGTAGGTGTTCTCGACAGCTCTTATCTCTTCAACTCTTGCGCCGAAGATGTAGTTGTTCTCTTCACCTGCTTCGCGGACTATCTCAACGTTTGCGCCGTCGTAAGTGCCGAGGGTGACAGCACCGTTGAGCATGAACTTCATATTGCCTGTACCTGATGCCTCGGTGCCTGCGGTGGAAATCTGCTCGGAGATATCAGCTGCAGGAGTGAGCTTCTCGGCGTAGGTCACGTTGTAGTTTTCAACAAAGAGAACCTGAAGCTTGTCGTTTACATCGGGGTCGGAGTTTACAAGGTTTCCGATCTCGTTGATAAGCTTGATAATGCCCTTTGCGCGGTAATATCCGGGGGCTGCCTTCGCACCGAAAATAAATGCGGTGGGGTTCATGTTCTTTACTCTGCCGTCCTTTATTGCATAGTAGATGTAAAGGATGGAAAGAGCATTCATGAACTGGCGCTTGTACTCATGGAGACGCTTTATCTGGATGTCAAAGATATATGCGGAATCCAGAATTCTGCCGTCGTGAGCCTTGACAAATGCAGCGAGCTCCTCCTTCTTTGCCTTCTTTATCTGCATGAACTCTTCGATTGCCTTATCATCGTCGAGGTAAGCTTCCAGCTTCTTCAGCTCGTCGAGATTCTTTATCCAGCCGTCGCCGATACGCTGGGTAATGAACTTTGAAAGCTGGGGGTTTGCAAGTGCCAGCCATCTTCTCTGGGTGATGCCGTTTGTCTTGTTGTTGAAGCGCTCGGGATATACTGCGTACCACTCTTTCAGGGCATCCTCCTTGAGTATCTCGGTGTGCAGCCATGCAACGCCGTTGATGGAATGTCCTGCGTAGATTGCAAGGCGTGCCATGTGGACAACGCCACCTGTGATGATGTGGTAAATCTCAGCATCCTTGCCCTTTATGCCCTTCTTCATGAATTCGTCGCGCATACGTCTGTCGATCATTACGACAAAGTCGTAAACCTCGGGAACAACACTGAAGAACAGCTTTGTGCTCCACTTTTCGAGAGCCTCAGCCATAACGGTGTGGTTTGTATATGCAAAGGTCTTCTGTGCGATTGCAAATGCGCTCTCAAAGTCAAGACCCTTTTCGTCAACAAGGATTCGCATAAGCTCGGGGATTGCAACAACGGGGTGGGTATCGTTGAGCTGGATTGCGTAGGTTTCGGGGAACTTGCTGAAATCCGAGCCGAACTTTGCTTCATACTTTCTGACCATATCGCGGACAGATGCAGCGGAGAAGAAATACTGCTGCTTGAATCTCAGTCTCTTGCCCTCTTCGGTCTCGTCATTGGGGTAGAGAGTATCGGAAATCTGCTCTGCCTTTATTCTCTCTGCAACAGACTCCTCACGAAGGTTTCTGTTAAACTTGTCAAAATCGAAATTGCATACAGGCTCACTCTGCCAGAGACGGAGGGTATTGACAGTCTTTCCGCCGTAGCCGATAACGGGCATATCGTAAGGCACTGCCCAGACCTTCTGGTCGGCATACTCTATGAGGATTTTTTCGTCCTCTCTTCTTACAGACCAGGGGTCGCCGCACTGCATCCAGTCGTCTGCATATTCCTTCTGGAAGCCGTTTTCGATTCTCTGCTTGAAGAGTCCGTAGCGGTAGCGGATGCCGTAGCCGTCAAGGGGAATATCGTGGGTTGCAGCAGAATCAAGGAAGCAGGCTGCAAGTCTGCCGAGACCGCCGTTGCCCAGTGCATCGTCTTCAATCTCTTCAAACATTCCTATGTCTCTGCCCTCTGCCTCAAGGATAGCCTTTGTATCATCAAGAAGTCCCAGGTTCATGAGGTTGCTGTAGATAAGTCTTCCCACAAGGAATTCTGCGGAAAGATAGGATGCTCTCTTGGGCTTCTCTGTCCTGTCGCAGTTTTTGTAAGCGTGAGCGCAGGCTGCACGGGAAACAGCATCGTAAAGCTCCTTTACGCTTGCTGTTGCAACCGTCTTGCCTGAAAGCTCCAGTATTTTTTCAATGTCGTTCTTATAGGTTACGTTCATAGTTTCCTCCAAAATTTATCTGTCATATACGACAGTAAGTCTCTTTATGCGCTGTGCAAGCTCATCGCTCAGGTAATCGGGGGCTGCACGCCATTCCCAGTTGCCGCCGACGGTTGATGGATAGTTGATTCGAGCCTCATTGCCAAGCTCCAGATAGTCCTGCATCTGGAAGATGACAGTATCCGCAACGCTTGCATAGCCAAGCTTTATCGCAGCCTTCGGCATATCGCAGGTGCGCTTTACATTGAGGTAATCCTTGATGAATTTAAGCTGCTTAGGCTTCTGCTTTGCAAAGTAGCCCACAAGGGTATCGTTGTCATGGGTGCCGCCGTAGCAGACGTAGTTTGATTCGTAATGGTGGGGCAGGAATACGTTCTTTGCATCGGAATCAAAGCCGAAAACAAGCACCTTCATGCCCGGATAACCGATCTTTTTAAGAAGCTGCTGGACTGACTTTATCGCAACGCCCAGGTCTTCTGCAATTATTCTTGATTTTCCGATTGCTTCGTCGATGGCTTCAATGAGGTCTATTCCGGGACCGTCATAATACTGTCCGTTCATGGCGGTCTCGCTGCCTGCGGGAATGGAATAGTAGCGCACGATGCCGATAAAGTGGTCAATGCGGATTATATCGTAAAGCTTTGCGGAGAATGCCATTCTCTTTTTCCACCACTTAAAGCCGTCCTCCTTCATGAAATCCCAGTTGTAAAGGGGATTTCCCCAGAGCTGACCTGTTGCGGAGAAATAATCGGGGGGTACGCCTGCAACGGCTGTGGGGCGCTTTCTGTAGTCAAGCTGGAATTGCTCGGGATTTGCCCATGTATCGGCGCTGTCCATGGCTACATAGATGGGAATATCTCCTATTATCTGTACGCCGATATTGTTGACATAACCTTTAAGCTTATTCCACTGTTCATAGAACTTGAACTGCAAAAACCACCAGAAGTCAATCTCTTCTGCGAGAGACTCCCTGTAGCTGTTCATTGCAGCTTCCTCTCTCATTCTGACAGGCTCATCCCATTCGAGCCATGACTTGTTGTCAAACTCGGCTTTAAGAGCCATATAGAAGCAGTAATCCTCCAGTGCATCCCTGTTTTCCTCCTTGAAGGATACAAAGTCGGAAGCTTCCTTATCCTGGTTTGCGTATGCGATTTTCAGCACTCTGAAACGGGAATTGTAGATTGCGGCATAGTCAACCTTCTTTTCATCCCCGCCCCAGTCAAAGCCTTCTGCATCCTCCTTTTTCAGCAAGCCCTCCTCCATGAGGGTCTCAAGGTCGATGAAATAGGGGTTGCCTGCAAAGGCTGAAAAGGACTGATAGGGGGAATCGCCGTAGCTGGTAGGTCCTGCCGGCAGCACCTGCCAGTATTTCTGACCTGACTGCTTCAGAAAATCAGCAAAGCGGTATGCTTCCTTTCCCAGAGTTCCGATTCCGTATTTTGTCGGCAGCGAGGTTATTGGCATCAGAATACCAGCGCCGCGGGGAAATCTTTTCTGCTTTTTCATGTTTCAGCCGCCTCCTGAAAACGTGTATTCTTAATAGCGCCGCAATTTTTTCATCTTTGGCACGTCAAGTGTTATTATATCCTATTACGGAACTTTTTTCAAGAATAATGTAGCTGTTGCGCAATTCTTCTTCCCGGTGTATAATTTTATCACTTGTAAAGGAGTTTTTTATATGGATAAAAATCATGAAACAAAGGTAAAACGTTGCGCAGCGGTGGTTGAGGGGCTTAAAAAGCTGTATCCTGAGGCTGTCTGCTCCCTTGATTACACCGAGCCGCTGCATCTGCTTATTGCTACGCGCCTTGCGGCGCAGTGTACCGATGCGAGGGTCAATCTTGTTACACCTGTGCTTTTTTCAAAATATCCCACTCTGGAGGCTCTCAGCGAGGCGCCTGTTGAGGATATTGAAGAAATCATCAAATCCTGCGGTCTCTACAAGACAAAGGCAAAGGATATTTCCGCCCTGTGCAAAATGATCCGCTATGACCTGGGGGGAGTTATGCCCGACACCCTTGAGGGGCTTATAAAGCTTCCCGGCATCGGCAGGAAGACCGCAAACCTTATGATGGGCGATGTTTACGGGCAGCCTGCGGTGGTTGCGGACACCCACTGCATCCGCATTTCGAACCGCCTTGGGCTGTGCGATTCAAAGGACCCATACAAGGTTGAACAGCAGCTTCGTGCAATCTGCGACCCTGCGGAATCAAATGACCTCTGCCACAGATTTGTGCTCTTCGGAAGAGACATATGTACTGCCCGCAGTCCCAAGTGTTCTGAGTGTCCCATTGCAGACTTGTGCGAAGTGCCAAAAACTATATAATAATTTACTTACTAAATTTCGCAAAAAACTATTGCATATTTTAACTTGTTCTGCTAAAATAACTTCGTTGCTTAGTTTTTACTCAAAGGAGGTGCAGATCCATGGCAAAATGTGATTTCTGCGGTAAGGAAGTTTCCTTCGGCATCAGACAGTCTCACTCTCACAGACGTTCCAACAGAACCTGGAAGCCCAACGTAAAGCGTGTTAAGGCTATCGTAGCCGGTTCTCCTAAAAGAGTACATGCTTGCACTCGTTGCCTGCGTTCCGGTAAGGTGACT
>JAZUPA010000146.1:0-2780 GCA_045604945.1 Acutalibacteraceae bacterium | reverse complement strand
TCCAGTCCCTGAAGCTGCAGTCTGTCTGCAAGCTCACGCTGAGATATTCCAATTTCCTTTCGGTATACTGCGATATTCACTCCGCAGAAATTATTTCTTCCGTCTTTGGCTTTGTTTATAAACACAGTATCACCCCACATTTGACATTCAGTACTTGTCATTATGGGTATTATATGTTATAATCAACGAGGTATTGACATTCAGTAAATGTCAATACAAAATTAACAGTGTGGTGATCATATGGAAAAAGAGCTGAAAAAGCAAAGTGAACGTGAACCGGGGACATATGTCATAAAAAGACTTTATGAAATGGGATTCAGTGAAGAACATATATTGGCGATTCTGAAAAAATCACTCTACGAAACCATAAATGAGAAATTCAGCGAAAAAATACGGAGGCATAACATCATTGCAGGGTCCGATTCAATACGGGAGGGCGCAGAGACCCTCCCCTACGATGGGTTATAATCACCCGTAATGCAGAAACACCGCAGGGGCATTGGTGAATTGCCCTTGCGGTGTGATTTACTGTTCAGCTCTATACTAAATTATTTTGCGGACGCAAAGCTTACTTTGCGTAGTCTATCGATCTGCTTTCGCGGATGATATTTACCTTGATCTCACCGGGATAATCAAGCTCATTTTCGATCTTCTGACAGATCTCACGGGCAACCAGTGCCATGTTCTCATCCTTGATAACCTCGGGCTTGACCATTACGCGGACCTCGCGTCCTGCCTGGATAGCGAAGCTGCGCTCAACGCCCTCGAAGCTGTTGGCGATTTCCTCAAGCTTCTGAAGTCTGCGTATGTAGTTTTTAAGATTCTCGCGTCGTGCTCCGGGACGTGCTGCGGAGATAGCGTCAGCAGCCTGAACAAGAATATCGAGAATTCCTGTGGGCTCAACGTCGTTGTGGTGAGCCTGGATTGCGTGAACAATCGCATCGGATTCCTTATACTTCTTTGCATACTCAACACCGAGGCTGACGTGGGTACCTTCCATCTCATGGTCGAGACCCTTGCCTATATCGTGCAGGAGACCTGCTCTGCGTGCCTGTGCGGGATTGAGACCCAGCTCGGATGCCATAAGGCCTGCGAGGTAAGATACCTCAAGAGAGTGAACCAGAACGTTCTGTCCGTAACTGGTGCGGTAACGCAGCCGACCAATCAGCTTGACAAGTTCGGGATGAAGTCCTATAACGCCGGACTCCAGTACAGCACGCTCGCCCTCTGCCTTCATTGTGGCTTCGACATCTCTGCGTGCCTTTTCGATGGTTTCTTCGATTCTGGACGGATGAATACGTCCGTCGTTGATAAGTCTTTCCAGTGCCTGACGTGCGATTTCGCGTCTTACGGGGTCATAGCAGGAAAGGGTGATTGCCTCGGGAGTATCGTCGATGATGAGATCAACACCTGTAAGAGTTTCGATAGCACGGATGTTGCGTCCCTCACGGCCTATGATCCTGCCCTTCATTTCGTCATTGGGCAGTGCGACAACAGATACTGTTGCCTCCACCACATGGTCAGCAGCGCAGCGCTGGATTGCCTGAGAGATAATCTCTCTTGCCTTTGCGTCACATTCATCCTTCGTTCTCTGCTCGAAGTCCTGAATCTTGACTGCCTTCTCATGGGTCAGCTCACTGTCAAGAACACTGAGCAGGTGAGCCTTTGCCTGCTCTGCGGTAAATCCGGAAATGCGCTCTGCGTATTCCTTCTGAAGTCTCTTGTAATCCTCAGCTTCAAGAAGCTTTGCATCAGCCTGAGCGATTTTCTCTGCAAGAGCCTGCTCTTTCTTTTCGTAGTTTTCAAGCTTCTTATCAAGAGACTCTTCCTTCTGGGTTACTCTGCGCTCCTGGCGCTGAACCTCTTTTCTTCTCTCAGAAAGCTCCTTGTCGCTTTCGCTGCGCAGACGGTGAATCTCGTCCTTGCCCTCAAGGATTGCTTCCTTCTTGCGTGCCTCGGCAGTTTTGTACGCCTCGTTCACAATTCTTCTTGCTTCTTCTTCCGCGGAGCCCTTTATGCGCTCAGCGGTCTTTTTTCTTTGTTCTATGCCCAGATAAAACCCACCGACACCGGCAATTGCCGCTGCTGCAAGGGCTATAACCAGGACCCAATACCAATCCAAAAGCCTGTTATCCTCCTTGATCTTCAGAATTTTTCAAATATAGGAATGTTTTATTAAAATATCATTGCCGCAGGGTGCGTTAAGTCCTGTGGCGGAGAAATTTTACGACAAAAACCATTGCGCTGACGACCGCGCGGTCTGTAGTCGCTTATAATTCACTCCACAATATATGATAACGCAAATTATGTACACTTGTCAAGGAATATTACTGATTTTAAGGCTTTGAATTGGAGAATTTGCAAAGAAAATTTTGCGTAATTTGCTCAATGCGCCAAAATCGCGCCTGCTGATTTGTGAACAAATTGTTACAGGATTGTAGTTGAAATTCCTGTGAGAATGTTGTAAAATTAATGTGTGAAAAATTTCCATATTTATTTATGAGGTGATACAGAAAATGAAGAATGCTTTTTTCAGGCGTTTTGTATCGATTATCCTTGCTGCAGCACTCGTCTGCACCATGTCTGTTTTTTCAGGCTGCGAGGAAATAATGACCTATACCTTTGAAAGTCTCGAGGAATACGGCGATTTCTACGGCACCGGCTCCTCCTACGACAGCTTCTACAACGATTATGAGGATTATGATTACAGCTACGGCGGCTACAGCGAGGATGACTACATAGCCTTCGACTATTCTGACGACAGCAGCTATGAGGAAAAC
>JAZUPA010000145.1:0-3158 GCA_045604945.1 Acutalibacteraceae bacterium | reverse complement strand
GAAGCTCCTGCTGACAGCCCCAATACCGACGGTACAGACCCTGAATCCTGTGACGGTGTTGATTATATCGGTGTCCGCTTCTCTGTGGGCGATGATGCAATCGCCATCAAAGCAGGCAAGATGTACATGGGCATGAAGTACCAGACCCCCGCAAGAAATCACCTTATCCGCAACTGTCTTATGGAATATGCCCACGGCGCGGTTGTTCTGGGCAGTGAGATGTCGGGCGGTGTAAAAGACCTGACCGTCAGTCAGTGCTACTTTGACCACACTGACAGAGGATTGAGAATCAAGACAAGACGCGGCAGAGGAAAGTACGCTGTCATTGACGGAGTTGAATTCTCCAACATAAAGATGAATAACGTGCTGACCCCGCTGGTTATAAATATGTACTATTTCTGCGACCCCGACGGCAAGACAGAATATGTTCAGGACAAGGGACCGAGACCTGTTGATGACGGTACACCCTATCTCGGAAGCTTTACATTCCGTAATATTCAGTGTGAAAATTACGAATATGCGGCAGGATACTTCCACGGACTTCCCGAGCAGCCCATCGGCTCGGTTGAAATCGACAACGTTACATTCACCGCAAAGTCCGACGCAGGAGAAGGCTTCCCTGCAATGATGTGCGACATTGACAAGCACAGCAGGGCAGGTCTCCGCTTCAAGAACGTCAAGAAAGTTACTCTCAAAAACGTCACCCTCGAAGGCTTTGACGGCGAGAGAATCGAAATTCAGGGCGGCGAGCTGGAAGAAATCTAAAGGCTTCTCCTTGAGGAGAAGCTGGCGGCAAAGCCGACTGATGAGGTGTTAGAGAGCCGACTTGTGTTTTCAAGCAGACTCAGAGCTTAAAGCACCACCTCATCCGACAATTATGCGAAGCATAATATTACCTCCCCTCAAGGGGAAGGCAATATAAAGAGCAAATCAAAAGAGGTGAAAACCTTATGCATGAAATAATCAGACGCTACATCGACCGTCTCATGGACGGCTCCACACCTGACAGACCCCTCTGGAACATCGAAAAGGTCAAGGAGGGCAAGAATCTCCAGTGGAACTACATCGACGGCTGCATGATGACCTCCCTGCTGACTGTGTGGCAGCAGACAGGTGAGAGAAAGTATTTCGACTTTGTGGATAACTACCTCGATTACTATGTATTCGAGGACGGCTCACTTCGCGGCTACGATCTCGAAACCTTCAATATCGACAATATCTGCGAGGGCAGAGTGCTTTTCGATGTCTACCGCGAGACAGGCAAGGAAAAATACGCTAAGGCAATCGAGCTGCTGTATTCCCAGCTTGAAAAGCAGCCCAGAACAATTCACGGCAATTTCTGGCACAAGCTTATCTATCCCAATCAGGTATGGCTTGACGGACTTTATATGGGTCAGGTTTTCAATACACGCTACCAGACCTATAGCGGAAAGAATGATTACAGCGACATTGTAAATCAGTTCAAAAATGTCCGCACCTATATGTTTGACGAAGAGAAGAAGCTTTATTATCACGGCTTTGACGCTTCAAAGACCGCATTCTGGGCAAAGGAAGACGGCTGCTCCAAAAGCTTCTGGCTGAGGTCTCTTGGCTGGTATCTTGTAGCCCTTGCCGATGTAATCGGCTACCTGCCCGAGGATAAAACCGAAGAGAAAGCCTATCTCGGCTCACTTCTCAAAGAAGCCCTTGAGGGCGTCTCACAGTACAGAGACGAGGAAAGCGGCATCTTCATGCAGGTGGTGGACGCAGGCAGAAGAGAGGGAAACTACCCTGAAACCAGCGGCTCTTCCATGATAGCCTATGCCTGCTTAAAGGCATCGCGCCTCGGCATCGTGGGGGAAGAGTTTGCACTCCTCGGAAAGAGTGTTTTCGAGAGCATCTGCAAAAACTACCTCACCGAAACCGACGGAGAGCTCAATCTCGGCAATATCTGTCTTGTGGCAGGTCTGGGACCTGAAAAGGACAGAAGAAGAGACGGAACATATGAGTATTACATCTCCGAGCCCATCGTCGAAAACGACGCAAAGGGCGTGGCACCCTTCCTTATGAGCTTTGTAGAGCTAAACAATCAGTAATAAATACAAATTTAAATACAGAAAGGATTGCATAACAATGGGCAAAAACATGTTTGATCTTTCCGGCAAGATAGCTCTTGTCACCGGCGCAAGCTACGGCATCGGCTTTGCAATCGCAGCAGGACTTGCAGAAGCAGGCGCAACAATCGTTTTCAACGATATCAACGAAGACCTTGTAAATAAGGGAATTGCAGCGTATAATGAAAAGGGTATCACCGCTCACGGCTATGTTTGCGACGTAACCGATGAAGCATCCGTAAATGCAATGGTTGCTGATATTGAAGAGAAGATAGGCGTTATCGACATTCTCGTAAACAACGCAGGCATCATCAAGAGAATCCCCATGTGCGAGATGAGCGCAGAGGATTTCAGAAAGGTCATCGACGTTGACCTCAATGCACCCTTCATCATGTCAAAGGCAGTTATCCCCTCCATGATAAAGAAGGGACACGGCAAGATCATCAACATCTGCTCCATGATGAGCGAGCTTGGCAGAGAGACCGTTTCCGCTTATGCAGCTGCAAAGGGCGGACTCAAGATGCTCACCAGAAACATCTGCTCCGAGTACGGCGAGTGCAATATCCAGTGCAACGGCATCGGACCCGGCTATATCGAGACTCCCCAGACCGCACCTCTCCGCGAGAGACAGGCTGACGGCTCCCGTCACCCCTTTGATGCATTCATCATCGGCAAGACTCCCGCAGCTCGCTGGGGCAAGACCGAGGACCTCGTAGGTCCTGCAGTATTCCTTGCATCTGACGCTTCCAATTTCGTCAACGGTCATGTTCTCTATGTTGACGGCGGGATTCTGGCTTATATCGGCAAGCAGCCGTAAGTTATAAAACTTCAATATATCTAACAGATTCGCACCAACTAAGATATTCAAATCCGGAAGTTGATAAAAGCTTTAAGAGTGCGTGCGAGAAACATTGATAATGGGATTAAAAGATTGATGTCACGTTGAGTCTTTGTTTCTCTCCCCCTGTCAGCGGAGCTGAGACAGCCTGCCTCTGACGAGGGAGGTGGCAAAACCGAAGGTTTTGGCGGAGGGGGAGAATTTCCCCACAACCCCATCAAGTCCGG
>JAZUPA010000144.1:0-7023 GCA_045604945.1 Acutalibacteraceae bacterium | reverse complement strand
TACTTCGGTGAGACTGATGAAACCGTTGCTATGAGAGCAAGAGCTGCTCTTGACAACGGTCTTAAGCCCATCATCTGCGTTGGCGAGGTTCTCGAGCAGCGTCAGGAAGGCATCACCGCTCAGATCGTAAAGCATCAGGTCGTCAAGGCTTTTGAGCAGATAACCGAAGACGAACTCAAGAACGTTATCATCGCTTACGAGCCTGTCTGGGCTATCGGCACCGGTCTTACCGCTACCGACGAGCAGGCTAACGAAGTCTGCGGCATCATCCGTGAGCTCCTTGCTGAGCTCTACTCCGCAGAGGCTGCTGAGGCTTTCACCATTCAGTACGGCGGTTCCATGAACGACGCTAACGCTGAGGGTCTTCTTGATCAGGCTGACGTTGACGGCGGTCTCATCGGCGGTGCTTCCCTCGTAGCTGAGAAGTTCGCTGCTATCGTTAAGGCTGCAAGCAGATAAGTAAAGGAGCTCATACAATGAAGAAACCTCTTGTACTTTGCATAATGGACGGTTTCGGCATCAAGGACGAATACGGCAATGCCATTACCGCCGCAAACACCCCCAACCTTGATAAAACCTTCGCTGAGAATCCCTGCACCCAGATCGGTGCTTCCGGCATGGACGTCGGTCTTCCCGACGGTCAGATGGGCAACAGCGAGGTCGGTCACACCAACATCGGCGCAGGCCGCGTTGTTTATCAGGAGCTCACCAGAATCACCAAGTCTATTTCTGACGGTGTATTTTTTGAAAATGAAGCTCTCCTTTCCGCAATGGAAAACTGCAAGGCTAATAATTCCGCTCTCCACCTCATGGGTCTTATGAGTGACGGCGGCGTTCACAGCCACAACTCTCACCTCTACGCTCTTGTCGAAATGGCAAAGCGTGCAGGTCTTGAGAAAGTTTACGTTCACTGTCTTCTTGACGGTCGTGATGTTCCCCCTGCAAGCGGTGCTGATTTTGTCGCTGAGTGCGTCGAGAAGCTCGCTGAGATCGGTGTGGGCAAGGTTGCTACCGTTATGGGACGTTACTATGCCATGGACCGTGACAACCGCTGGGAGAGAGTCGAAAAGGCTTACTCTGCTATCGTTTACGGCGAAGGCGTAAAGAACGCTGATCCCGTTGATGCTATCCGCAAGTCCTATGAGACCATCGACGAAGAGGGCAAGCACGTTACCGACGAGTTCGTTCTGCCTGTTGTATGCCTCGATGATGCAGGTCTCAAGGCAAACGATTCCTTTATCTTCTTCAACTTCAGACCCGACAGAGCAAGAGAGATCACCCGTACTTTCGTTGATCCTGATTTTGCAGGCTTCGAGAGAAAGAACGGCTTCTTCCCCCTCTGCTATGTCTGCATGACCCAGTACGATGCTACAATGCCCAATGTTAAGGTTGCTTTCAAGCCCCAGAGCCTTGACAACACCTTCGGTGAGTATATCTCAGAAAAAGGTCTTTCTCAGCTTAGAATCGCTGAAACCGAGAAGTATGCTCATGTAACCTTCTTCTTCAACGGCGGCGTTGAGAAGCAGTACGAGAATGAAGACAGATGCCTTATCCCCTCTCCGAAGGTTGCTACCTACGACCTTCAGCCTGAGATGAGTGCTATTGAGGTTGCTGCTGAAACTGTTGCACGCATTGAAAGCGGCAAGTATGATGTTATCATCCTCAACTTCGCAAACTGTGACATGGTCGGTCACACCGGTATTTTCAACGCAGCAAAGGCTGCTGTTGAGACTGTTGATGCATGCGTCGGCAAGGTTGTTGAAGCTGCTGTCAGCATGGGCGGCTGCGTTCTTATCACCGCTGACCACGGCAACGCAGACCAGATGATGGAGCCCGACGGTTCTCCCTTTACCGCTCACTCCACCAACCCTGTTCCCTTCTGCGTCGTAGGTTATCCCTGCGAGCTTCGTGAGGGCGGAAAGCTTGCTGATATCGCTCCCACAATGCTCAAGATTCTCGGTCTTCCTCAGCCCGCTGAGATGGACGGCGAGAGCATTATTCTGTAAGATATATTTAAAAGCGACTGCCTTTCGGCAGTCGCTTTTCTCATTTATTCATGTTACAGAAAAACTCACGCTATCTTTTCAGCAGTATTCTTCTATGAGCTTCTGCAGAAAATCTATTGCATGCTCCTGGGACAGTGCGTATCTGCCCGGTATCTCTCTTTCCGCAAAGCTTATGAAGGCATTGGCTATTCCCGCATTCTCAATAAAGCAATGGGGCATTTCGCTGGTTGTATGTATGGGATTTATATTCTCAATCAGAACGCCGTTGTCCTTGTATACAACCATCAGCATATCAGGATCTGCATAGTTGCGGTTAAGCACATACAGTTTATATTTATCATTTGGATCTGATGCCCTGCTTATCATTGACTCCAGAATCATTCTCCGCTCAGTTTTATCGAAGGGCGGAATAAAATCAACATGGTCGGACAGATTTCCTGTCTGGGCAAAACGCCTGAGACCTTCCACCGTGCATATATCGGTCTGAGCATGGTTCAGAGAGTTTTTCTCTCTTTCACGAAGGAATACAAATGTCTGCTCCATGTAAAACTCTGTCTGATCCTTTGTATCCGGTTCCACTCCGACAAAGGTTTTGACAAATCTGATCTTCTCCTCCATTGTCACCCTGTTTCTGAGATGCTCAAAGGCTTCATACGGCACTCTGCTGTCACAGGGATCAGGCTTGAACAGAACAAGATCGTAATGCGCTTCCATATCAATAATATGAGCACTGAAGGTCTGAAGCTGCTTTTTGACAATCAATCCGTTTATATAGAACTTGCGGAGATTATCGTAGCTCCTCTTAAGGAAATCCAAAAGTCCCGGATCTGATACTGCAATGCATACCGCTGCGCCGTCATCAAGGAAATTCAGGCATAGCCGTCTTGTATTCCTTTTTCCTTTTTCATCGCTCCAGGAATAACTGAGCAGCATGAAATTCTTCATTATTCCCTCAGAAGTAGATTCCGTTGTCTCTCCGCATCTGACTGAATAATTCCTGAATATAAGCAACGGAAGCAGCTCGTGAAGTACATTTACGCTTTCTTTTAGATTGGAATCCGAAAAACCTACCAGATGCTCAATATTGCAGAATCTGCCGTTCCCTTCTATTCTGAGAAGGACTTTTCTCAGTGCGGATATTATGCTGTGACGACAGCAATTGACTATTCTGATAGAACAGGAAAAATCCTTCTCCGTTGAAGCAGCTTCTATTGAACCGAAAATATCATCTACTGTGCGAAGATATCGGTCACCGTCATACAGTATTATATCACAGCGCGATTCCTCTTCTTCCTCCTCTGAGCCAAACAGCATATCGGTTATCTCTTCCTGGGCAGAAAGAGTATTCTCATCCACGTGCATAAGGCTCATATAGTAATCAAACTCTATAATTTCCTTGCCCGTAAAATTCAACGTGGAGATAATTGCGTTCACTGCCTCCTGAGACGGACACTGCGTCCCGTTGAGTATGCGGTAAAATCCAGAACGGCTTATGTTTGTTTTTACTAAAAATTCATCCACTCTCATGGAGCGATCCTTAAGCTTTGACTTCAGAAAAGCCCCTAAATGCTGCGGCATTCTCATCACCATCTTTACAGTAATACTCTTTACAAAATGCTTTATGTTATTCTAATATATCAATTTCGTATTGTCAATGTAATTAATCAGTCGTTCCAAAAAGTTCCAGATTATCTAAAATTAATTTCAGATTTATATTGACACATTCCGAAACATGATATATAATGACCGTACAAAATCAATCAATTCTCAAAAACTCCAAAGGATTTTTATAAAAAAACATTGTATTGAAGGCGGCTTTTGTGGAACGCTTTCAATACAATGTTTTTATTTTTCTCTATATTTCCGATTTATTCATAATTTTTCTTTTCCAGATTCCGCTCCAGTAACGCATCAGACACACAAGTCCGGTTGCCGTCCATGTAAGTGCTGTCGTAAGCCAGACCAGCCACCAGCCAAGACCCGGAATGAGCCCCAGAAGAAGAGGAAATACCACTCTTCCGCCAACCTCGGTAAATCCGTTGATCATCGCGAAGGCAACCTCGCCGCAGCCATTGAGCAGTGATCGGGGAACATAAATCATGCCCAGTGCAAAATAGAACAGGCTGGTTATTCTGAGTGCATTGCTTGCAATATCTATTACTTCAGGGTCATCAACAAAGAATCCTGCTATATCCGCGCCGAACATATAGAACACCGGTATGAGTACAATGCTGAAAATCAGAACTACCACTACTGTCTGAGCAAAGCCCTTTTTTATGCGGTCGATCTTTCCTGCGCCTGCATTCTGCCCTGCGAAGGTTGTCACCGCTGCACCAAGAGAACCGTAAGGCTGCTGGACAATGGATTCTATGCGGTTTGTTATTGTATATGCCGCCATTACATTCTCACCGAAACCATTTACGACACCCTGCAGAACCATACAGGAAATTGCAATCATTGAACTCTGCAGTGCCAGAGGAACGCCTACTCTGAAGGTTCTTCCGATGATTCTCCAATCAGGCTTCATCTCAGATTTCTCAATCTTGAAATATGATATTTTCTTGCAGGCGTAGATAAAGCATGCAATCGCCGATACTGCCTGAGATATTATCGTTGCAAACGCAACACCGAATACCTCCATATCAAAAAGGCATACAAAAACAAGGTCAAGCACCACATTGATAACACTTGCTACAATCAGGAAAATCAGCGGTGTTTTTGAATCGCCCAGAGCTCGCAGCATGGATGCTATTCCGTTGTACAGTGCAATTGCAGTTATTCCCAGACACGTTGTGCGAAGATATATGAGAGTATCATGATAAACTCCGATGGGAGTTCCGAGAAGATCCAGTATCAGCGGTGCTGTCGCCACTCCCACAGCACTTACTGCCAGCGATGCCGAAATCAGCACATAGTAGGCATTTGCAATGGTTTTGCGCACATTTGTATAGTCCTTCGCTCCGAAATACTGAGCTATGATGACTCCTATGCCCATACCCAGTCCGCTGCTGAGAGAAAAGAAGAGAAAGTTTGTTGAGCCGCAGGAGCCTACTGCAGCCAGCGCATCCTTTCCAACATACTTTCCTACCACGACAGAGTCGACCATGTTGTAAAGCTGCTGAAAAATATTACCGATGAGAAGGGGCAATGTAAACTTAAGTATATGCCTGATGGGACTTCCGACGGTCATGTCGGTGGTAAAATTCTTCTTCATAGCAAACCTCTCGTCTCAAGGTATTCTTTTTTAATTGCCGATTGGGATTATAGCTATTTTCCTTTCAATTGTCTACTCTCCGAATGCACAGACTTAAACGTTTTACAAAGTTGTATTTGGTACTCTTCAACAAACATTTTTGAATTTGATTTTCATATTGAAATTTATATATTTTGCGGTATAATATCAGTATATATAGCTATGTATTATGCAATTTAGTTAAAAAATATATTTGATGAGATTGTGTTTTATTTTTAGCTGAAATGACCATTTTCAATCCCCTGATGCAAAATTATCACACGGAAAGGAAGTTCAAAATGAGTAAAGGTACCGGACGAAACAAGTTCTGCTTCGGCATAGGCACTCTCGGACGCGACGCTGTTTACACTCTGATAAGTATGTATTTCATTACATATCTTACTGAGGTTGTCGGTCTTTCAAACTCTCAGCTTGCCATCATCGGCTCACTGATGGTTGTTTTCCGCATTTTCGACGCTCTCAATGACCCTGTTATGGGTACAATTGTTGACAACACCAAATCCCGATGGGGCAAATTCAAACCCTGGATCGTATTCGGCGCAATCACCTCGGGTATTCTGACAATACTTCTCTTTACCGATTTCAACCTTTCAGAAAACGGATATATCATCTTCTTTGCTGTTACCTATCTCCTGTGGGGCATGGCATACACTACCAACGATATTTCATACTGGTCCCTTATGCCTGCTATATCCAAAGACCAGAAAATTCGTGAAGGAATCGGTGCTATTGCCCGTATCTGCGCAAACGTCGGTATGTTTGCTGTAGTTATTCTTTACACAATGGTCCCTGACCTCTTCGGCATGCCTGCCAAAAAGAGCTATTTCTGGTTCACTGTAATCATCGTTGCACTGATGTGGTTCTTCCAGCTCTTTACCGTTATCGGCGTAAAAGAAGACAGAACAACTCTCAAAAACCAGGAAAGAACCACCCTCGGCGGAATGGTCAAGGCACTTGTCAAAAATGACCAGCTCATGATTACTGCTGTCGCAATGGCTCTCTTTATGATAGGCTACTGCACCACCACATCCTTCGGTGTTTATTACTTCAAGTATGCCTATAAAGACGAAGGTACATACATGGTATTTGCCGCTGTTCTTGGCGTCGCACAGCTTACGGCACTCTCCATATTCCCTCTTTTCAGCAAGAAATTCACAAGAAAGCAGCTTTACACAGGCTCTATGATTGCTGTCGTGGCTGCATACATCCTGTTCTTCTTCTCCTTTGAGCAGCTGCCGCTGATTATTGCCGCAGGTCTCGTTCTGTTCTTTGCTCAGGCATTTATCCAGCTGCTCATGCTTCTCTTCCTCGCTGATGCTGTTGAGTACGGCGAATGGAAGCTCAACAAGAGAAACGAGTCTGTCAGCTTTGCCGTTCAGCCGTTTATCAATAAGCTCGGCGGTGCGGTCGGAACAGGCGTTGTTACCATTACTCTCATCCTTTCGGGAATCAACCCTGTATCCAAGCAGATCACCGAGCTGGAAGCAAAAAAAGCTGAGCTTGTCGGTGCTGAGGCGGATGCCATTCAGGCTGAAATCGATGCCCTTGTCAACGGTGTTGTGGGCTCTCCCCTCTGGATAATGAAGGCTGCAATGATGATATTCCCCCTTATCTGCATTGTTATCGGATTTATCATCTACAGCAAGAAGTTCAAAATTGACGAAAAGATGTACTCTCAGATTGTAGAGGATCTCAAAGAAAGATACAACGAGGCAGAAGAACCTGCCGAAGTATCTGCAGAATAACGCCAGAACCGCCTGCGGC
>JAZUPA010000143.1:0-24297 GCA_045604945.1 Acutalibacteraceae bacterium | reverse complement strand
CAAGTCGGATCGTAGCCATGTCGTTCTGTGAGCCAAGGAGTTGATTTATGACATTGTCTTCCTAAGACCGCTTGGCCTCCGACTTGGAAGGCTGACCGCTGATGTCATCTACGCAATCATGAGTGAGGATAAACCCAACCAGCGGGAGAAAATCAAGCTGTCTGCCGAGCGTGTGCGTGAGTATTTCCCGAAAAACTACACCACACAACAGATGGAGGATACCATCATCAAGCTGCTTGAACAGTGGCACAGACAGCAGCAGAGAAAAAGAAACGACGCACGATAAAGGAGGAATACAACAATGAACAGAAATATATACGGTCTCAATCACGGCGAGCAGGAATACTTCATAAACGGAGTCAGATACCTTGTATCCTCACGTTTTGAGTCTGTTGAAGCCGAAAAGAAGGTCACTATCCTTGACAGAATCAAAAAAATTATGAAAAGCAATATCGTACAATTGCGCTTTGACGAGGTGTCGGATACAATCGAAGACGAATATGTGTATCCGACTGCCGGAAAGGAGAATTATGCAGTCGAAGAAAACTGATAACCAAGGCATAACCGCGCTCTACTGTCGTCTGTCCCGTGACGATGGTATGGATGGCGACAGCAACTCTGTTGCAAACCAGAAGAAGCTAATGCAGAAGTACGCTAAGGAAAATGGCTTTGGCAACACACGCTTTTATGTTGACGACGGCTACACCGGAACAAACTTCAACCGTCCCGGCTTTCAGAAGATGCTTGAGGACATCGAGATGGGCTACATCTCGACAATCATCGTCAAGGATATGTCCAGACTCGGCAGAGATTATCTGCAGGTTGGCTACTACACCGACACCTACTTTCCCGACCGAAACATCCGCTTCATAGCAATCAACGATTGTGTGGACAGTGCCGACGGCGAGAACGAGCTTGCACCGTTTCGCAATGTAATGAACGAGATGTACGCCCGTGACATCAGCCGAAAGGTAAGGTCATCGCACAGAATACGTGGCAACTCGGGAGAACCGCTTTCCCAGCCGCCTTACGGATATATGAAATCGCCTGATAACAAAAAGCGTTGGGTGATCGACCCCGAAGCTGCACAGATCGTTCGAGATGTGTTCCGTATGTGTCTTGAAGGCAAGGGCAATGAGACGATAGCCAGAATCCTGCAGGAAAGAGAAGTTCTTGTTCCGATGGCGTACTGGCAGTCCAAAGGCCTTGACCGAGGCGGCAAGAAAACACAGCCCAATCCCTACAAATGGTCAAAATCAACCATCGCCAAGATGCTGGCACAGCAGGAATACTGCGGTGATGTAATCAACTTCAAGACCTATTCCAAGTCGTTTAAGAATAAGGCAAGAATTCCTAATCCAGAAGAGAACTGGGCGATATTCAAGGGTGTACACGAGCCGATCATTGATCGTGAGACCTTTGAACTTGTGCAGGAGTTTATAGGCAAAACTAAGCGACGTTCAACCAAAGAGAAGAACGGCGAGAAGAATATGTTCAGCGACCTGCTTTACTGCGCCGACTGCGGCAGTAAGCTGTGGTATCACGTTAAGCAGGACAAGGAGCTTATTCACTACTTCAGCTGCTCTAATTACAGAGGCGATCGCGGTACCTGTGATAAGACCCATTACCTCCGAGCAGACTCCATATATCAGGTGGTAATGCTCGAACTTCGCAGACTGGCACGATTCCTCGAGGACGATGAAGAAGCTTTTGCTGAGATGCTTGCCCAGAAGACAAACACACAGATGCGCACGGAAGAAAGACTGCTGCAGGATGCTTTACAGAAAGCCATCGTTCGCAACGAAGAAGTTGCGAGGCTGTACGAGCGAGTATACGAGGATAACGTTAGCGGTAAGGTTACAGACGAGTGGTTCATGCAGCTGTCCCACAAATACGAGGTAGAACGCATGGAGCTGAAAGAGAAAATACGCACAACAAGAGAAGCACTTGATAATCTGAGCGGCATTCAGCGAGGGCAGGAGCAGTTCGTCGCCGCTGTGCGTAAGTTCATGGAAATGAAGATGATAACCGCTCCACTGCTCCGTGAGCTGATAGACCACATTGATGTTTACCACATCGAGGGCAGAGGCAAGAACCGTACCCAGCGTATCAAGATACACTATCGCTTCATCGGATATATCGAGATTCCGCAGGCTACCTTTGAGCGAAACTATATCGCCGGAGTCCGGCAGGGTGTAGAGATCGAGTATATCCCGAACAACGCTTCGGCATAACAAAAAAGAGTGAGCGCAATGCCCACTCTTCGAGAAATAATCATCAAATGAAAATCGAGTGTTCATATCGTACCACTCAGATACGTTATGAACACTCGAAATGGTCGGGATAACAGGACTCGAACCTGCGGCATCCTGCTCCCAAAGCAGGCGCGCTACCAAACTGCGCCATATCCCGATTTGCAAAATCAATTATAATTTCTAAATATATTTATGTCAAGAAGAATATTTGGTCTACACAAATCGAAAAAACATGATATAATACAGAAAACAATTCCGAAAGGGGTAATATCAAAATGAAAGATTCCATCAAAAAGTACGTCGCTGAATTTATCGGCACTCTGGTGCTGGTTCTGTTCGGCTGCGGCACCGCAGTCATGTTCGGATGTAGCATGGAGAACCCTGTAACCGTGCTTGTTACTGCTCTCGCATTCGGTCTCTCCATCGTTGCAATGGCTCACTGCGTAGGTAATGTCTCCGGCTGCCACATCAACCCTGCTGTCTCCCTTGCTGTCTTCCTTACCGGCGGAATGAGCGCAAAGGATCTCGGCTTCTATGTTCTTGCTCAGATTGCAGGCGCATTTGCAGGCTCCGGTCTCCTTGCTGCTGTAAAGGGCGATGCTGCAGGCTTCGGCGCAAACACATGCGCAGATCTCGGCACAGGTATAATCGTTGAGGTTATCCTTACCTTCGTATTCGTTCTTACCATTCTCGGCGTAACCTCCAAGAAGGATTTCTCCTCCTCTGCAGGTATCGTCATCGGTCTCACCCTTACCTTTGTTCACATCCTCGGAATCCCCTTCACCGGCACCTCCGTCAACCCTGCCCGTTCTCTCGCTCCCGCTATTCTTACCGGCGGCGAGGCTCTCTCTCAGGTATGGGTATTCATCGCTGCTCCTCTTGCAGGTGCTGCTCTTGCTGCAGGTGTATGGACCCTTATCCGTCCCAAAGAAGCTTAAGTTTTTGAATATTCGACCAATTCCGTCTTTTTTCTTGACACACTCCGACTGAGGATAGTATACTTATCCTGTTATTAATCGGTTAAGGAGATTCTGTGATGAGAAAGGCTCTCTACATACTTCTGGGCGTTATCGCTTTTCTGATAATTCTTATATTGGTGCTGGGTCTTACAGACGGAACTTTGCTCGCATAAAATCAGCACATCTGTCCGAAAAGGACAGATGTGCTTTTGTTTACAGAATAATGTCTCCGAGCACTTCCCCTATCGAGCCCGAAATGCAGATATCTGCCTCGTTGTCAAACTCTGTGACCGAGCGGTTTATGATGGCGAGCTTTCCTCGGCGGTATACTATCATGCCTGCAGCAGGATATACCGTCAGTGATGTTCCGCCTACTATAAGCAGATCGCTGTTTCTTATCTGCCGCTGGGCTTCAAACATTATTTCTCCGTTGAGCATTTCATCATAAAGCACCACATCAGGCTTGATAACCCCTCCGCAGGTGCAATACGGCACCCCTTCGGCAGCCATGATATAATCAAGATCATAGCTCTTTCCGCATTCTGTGCAGTAGTTTCGCATTGTTGAGCCGTGAAGCTCCAGCACATTTTCTGAGCCTGCTTTCTGGTGGAGCCCGTCAACATTCTGGGTTATCACCGCCTTGAGTTTTCCTGTTTTCTCAAGCTTTGCAAGAGCATAATGTGCTCTGTTGGGCTCTGCCTCTCTGAATACCATTTTGTTTTTATAGAATTCGAAGAATTCCTCTGTGTGCTCAACAAAGAACTCGTGACTGAGCATATATTCCGGAGGGTATCTGAAGGTCTGTCTGTAAAGTCCATCCTCACTTCTGAAATCAGGAATTTTACTTTCTGTTGATACTCCTGCCCCTCCGAAAAACACAATATAATTACTTTTCTCAATTAATCTCTTTAACTCCTCTTTCATCCCGCACCCCTCCTTTTCGGTGTATTTTGAATAAATTATATCACGCTTTTATCATTATTTCAATCACATTCAACAAAGTAAAATTATTTTCAAAAAAAGCTTGCATTTTCCGAAAACTCATGTTAATATATACAACGTTCTCAGGAACACCTGAGACAAGTCGGTGTCGATAGCGGTGAGGGTCCACCTGTTCCCATTCCGAACACAGAAGTTAAGCTCACTTGCGCCGAAAATACTTGGCTGGAAGCGGCCCGGGAAGATAGGAAGTCGCCGACACATCACAACCACCCATTGCGGTGGTTGTTTTTCTTTATATCAGAAAAAGGAGACAGGATCGATGATTTACACACCCATGACCGCGAAGGCAATGAAGCTGGCCTACAATGCTCACCACGGTCAGCTTGACAAAAGCGGTATGCCTTATATCTTTCATCCCATGCATCTCGCAGAGCAGATGGAAGATGAGATAAGCTGTACGGTTGCTCTGCTGCATGATGTTGTCGAGGACACTTCCATTACCCTTGAACAGCTGAAAGAGGAATTCCCGAAGGAAGTCACCGATGCACTTGCTCTTCTGACCCACAGCAAAGATGTCGATTATTTCGACTATGTAAGAGCCATAAAGTCAAATCCTGTTGCTGTAAAAGTCAAGCTTGCCGACCTTGAGCACAACTCCGACGAAACCAGACTTGCAGGCACAGTATTCGATGAAAGCAAGCTCGAATACTGGCGTTTTAAATACAGCAAAGCAAAAGAAATCCTCGCAGAATAGTCTGAAGGCGCATACGGCATCCGCATGCGCCTTTGTTATTTTCTATCTGCCCCTTACCTGTCTGCCGGAAAACCTCATCGGCGAAAACAGAAATTCATCCTCATTCTGTCTGCCAGTCAGATTCATTATCATCATATCCGCCGCCAGCACTGAGTACAATGGCGCATCACGACCTGTACAGCAGGCAAAGAAGCATTTATTGTGGTTTTCATCCGCTCCGATTACCGGCAGTCTGTCATGTGTCAAGGTGTACCGCACCGCCCGGTTTATCTCAAATTCTCCTGTTTCGATTTCCGGAAAATGGCAGTGTACGACAGCCTCCAATTCTTCAAATCGCTTCGCTCTGAGGGATGGAATATTCAGCACTCCGTAAAGCTTTCCATCCTCATCAAGTGCGGAAGTCTCAAGCCCTCCGCAGTACACCCTTCCGTCGGGCGTGGGAGATATTGCCGCCCCAGGGTGAGCCCATGTGCGCACAGTGCATTTTCCTGTCCAGCCTGTGTATCGCGCAACAGGCGTGCTTACAGAATAAAAACCCGTAAAGCTCTGTGTGGGTATATTCAGTATTCTGTCAAACTCATTGCCCACCGCTATAACACACTTGTCTGCATATATCGTCTGGCGCGTATCTGTCTCTATGACAACATTTCTGCCCCTTGAGTCAAGCTCACACGCCTTTGTATTCTCGAAAATCCTCGCACCCAGCTCCTCTGCCCTTTCAAGACAGAGATGGGTCAGCATATATGGATCAAAATACGCTGACAAGCCTTTTGAAAATATTCCTCCTGCCACAGGAAACGAGAACACATCCCGCGCTGCTGACCTGTTCATAAATGAGCAGTCAAAGCCGTTATGTCTGCGCATGAGATACTCGCGGTTAAAAAGCTCAAGCTCTCTGTCATCGTTTGTATATATCAGAGAGTCACATCTGCGAAACCCGAAATCGCCGTCAAGCTCGCCGCTAAGCATCTCAAGCAGGTCAATAGCCCTTTCGCCTGCCTTGAACAGCCTGACTGCATTTTCTGCTCCTATTCTTCTCTTCAGCTCCGTTATTCTGTGTCCGAAATCAAAACATACAAATGGCGCTGCATCTGCAGTTGCGCTGTATCCCGCCTGCCTTTCGGTTATGAGGACTACATCCTCCCCCTCCCGTGCAAGCCTCAGAGCACACAGAGCGCCTGTCAGACCTCCCCCTATGACACAGGCGGAGCATTCTGCATCCTCCGCAAGCCACGGATACTGCCGCGGCACATAATTTACCGACGTCCACAAAGGTCCCGATTCGTTTATCACTCTTATCATCCTTTCTTTTTTCCTGAAAAGAGCATTGGCAGAGAGAAAATTTATATTCACAGGGCAAAAATACTTTATCTGTTCACATTTATATGTTAAAATGTACTTTAGAAACAAAATATTCAGATCAGCTGAAAGATTAATATAAGGTGGAATGAACAATGGAAACAGGGAAAATACTTATAGTTGACGACGATCAGAACATCTGCGAGCTGCTTCGTCTCTATACCGAAAAAGAGGGCTACACCACCACTATTGCCAATGACGGCAAGCGTGCGCTGGAATGCTTTGACATCGAAGCCCCCGATCTTATTCTTCTCGACATCATGCTCCCCGAGTTTGACGGCTGGCATGTTTGCCGTGAGATCAGAAAAAAGAGCCAGTGTCCTATAATCATGCTTACCGCCAAGGGCGAGACCTTTGACAAGATCCTCGGTCTTGAGCTTGGTGCGGATGATTATGTTGTAAAGCCCTTTGAAGCCAAGGAGGTCGTTGCCCGCATCAAGGCTGTCCTTCGCAGAAGCGGCAAGAGCGACCCCAATAAACACAAAATTGTAACCTTTGACAAGCTCTCCATCAACCTCAACAACTACGAACTGCGCGTTGACGGCAAGCAGGTGGATACTCCTCCCAAAGAGATGGAGCTTATCTATCACCTCGCAAGCAATCCCAACCGCGTTTTCTCCCGCGATCAGCTTCTTGATGAAGTCTGGGGCTTCAACTATTACGGCGACTCAAGAACCGTTGACGTTCATGTCAAGCGCCTGCGCGAAAAGCTCGAAGGCGTAAGCGATCAGTGGAGCCTGAAAACCGTATGGGGTGTCGGTTACAAGTTTGAGGTCAAGCAGTGAACATCCCGGAGCGCATTACGAATTTCTTCGTCAGAATAAAGGAACAGCTTTCCCGTACGATATTCACAAAGTATCTTGCGGTTACTTCTCTGACCCTTCTGCTGGGCTTTATTCTGCTGGGCGTGCTGGTGACTAACTTTGTTACCCGCCGCTGGGAATCTGAACAGCAGGAGCTTCTTGCGGAAAACGCAAGAAGCATCTCGCAGACTGCTTCAAAATACTTTGAGCGAAATGCCGTCCCCTCTGATAACCCTGATGACACTCCTCAGGTAACATACACCATCAGTGAGAATTACGTCGATAATCTGCGCACTGCAATTGTTGTTATAGGCGAATCCATCCAGTCGGATGTCTTTATCGTCAGCGCACAGGGTGAGGTTCTTATCTGCTCCGAGGACGTTCAGGTGCCGACAGTTGAGACTGTCGATCTTGCGGATTCTGAGTCTGCACTTACCCCGCCGCCAGACAATACCGCAGAGGAAGAGCCTGCCGATACAGCAGCCGCAGAGCCTCAGCAGACTGATATCCCCACCTGCCAGCACAGAGGGCATCTCCCCTCCGGACTTGTGGAGCAGGCTGCAAAATCCGCGGAATACCGCACAACAGATACTCTTTCGGGCATTTATCCTTCTGACCATTTTATCGTCGGTATCCCTATCGTTGCAAAGAACGAATTCAACGAAGAGGAAATCGTCGCCTTTGTTTTTGCTGCATCATCTGCGCAGAGCGTAAAGGCTTTCCGTCAGGATGTTGTCCGTGTTGTCATTATTGTTGTAATCATAGCTGCCGCTATCGCTCTGGTTGCGGTTTATATGATAACCTATCAGCAGGTAAGACCCCTGAGACATATGGCTCATACCGTTGCTCGCTTTGCATCCGGCGATTACGGCGCCCGTGTACGCTACCGCAGCAGCAATGAGGTAGGTCAGCTTGCACAGGCATTCAACGAAATGGCTGAGGCTATTGCCGCCAGCGAAAAGATGCACCGCAGCTTTATTGCCAATGTTTCTCACGAGCTGAAGACCCCCATGCAGACCATATCCGGTTTTATTGACGGTATTCTGGACGGCACGATTCCTGCTGACCGCCAGTCGCAGTATCTGCGGATTGTCTCCACAGAAACAAAGCGACTTGCCCGTCTTGTCCGCTCCATGCTCGCTCTCAGCCGCATTGACAGCGGCGAAATGCAGCTTAACATTTCACGCTTTGACCTTACCAACACCGTTTTCACTACCCTTCTTTCCTTTGAACAGAAAATCGAAGAGAAGAGGATCGAAATTCTCGGTATGGAAGATCTGCGTCAGATGCATATCAAGGGCGATCAGGACCTTATCCATCAGGTCGTTTACAACCTTGTTGAGAACGCTGTTAAATTCACCAACGAGGACGGCTATATAAAGATTAAGATACGCCAGCGCGGAACCGATATGTATGTAGCCATCTGCAACAGCGGCATGGGTATACCGTCAACTGATATCAACCATATATTTGACCGTTTCTACAAAACTGACAAAAGCCGCAGCCAGGACAAAACAGGCGTCGGTCTCGGTCTGTATATAGTAAAAACGATAATCACACTGCATGGCGGAAAAATCGAAGCACGAAGTCAGGAGGGAAGCTACTGCGAATTTGAGTTCCATCTTCCTGCAGGCGGTCCTCCTGAACAGGCTTGATTTTCATATTCCGCTCACCGTTCTGATATATTTGAATCACATACGCGATGTATTATATTTCATGAATATTTCCAGAGGAGGATATATTTTCTATGAACAACGATTCCTACGAAACCCGGAAAGAGCTGCCTGCACCTCAGAACAATAACAAACGCTCAAGTGGCGGCAGCGGTAAGTTTTTCCTGGGTCTTCTCGTCGGCGTTATTGTCACCTCGATCATGGCTGTTGCTGTCGGATACTTTTCCTACAGCCTCGGCAAAGGTCTCGGCGCTTTAACTCCCTCTCAGGGTACAGTTTCTTCAAATGCGGCTGTTTCTGACAGACAGGACGATGACAAAGACGATCCTGTTACATCAGAGCCTGCTCCCAATGTGGATGAAGTTATAGACAATCTTGAGGAAAGTCCTGTAACCGACACCACTCTGCCCGAAGACCCCCACACTCTTCTGACATATGCACAGGTTGCCGAAAAGCTTCAGCCCTCTGTATGCACTGTTCTTGCTTACTATTACACCTCTCCCTACGGCGGAGGCTCCGGCATCATCCTCAGCGAGGATGGATATATCGTCACCAATGCTCACGTTATTTACGACGAGGAGTACGAAGAGCTTACAATTACCGTAAAGGTATTTGGCAGAGATGAAGAGTATCCTGCCGAAATCATCGGCTACGATGAGAAAAGTGATATTGCTCTTCTCAAAATCGACACTACCGGTCTTGTTGCTGCTGAGATAGGTGATTCCAACTCCCTGATAGTCGGCGATGAAGTCGTTGCAATCGGCACTCCTCTCGACGAGGCTTATGCAGGCTCTGTTACAAACGGCATCATCTCCGGTCTTGACCGAGTAATCGACGATACCGATACTGCCACAAAATACATCCAGACAAACGCAGCAATCAACCCCGGAAACTCCGGCGGTGCGCTCGTCAATATGTACGGTCAGGTCATCGGCATCAATACCGCAAAGATCGTTATGGAAGGCTACGAGGGCATGGGCTTTGCAATACCCATGGACTCAATCCTCGATATTATCTCTCAGCTCCAGACCAACGGATATATCGAAAGACCTGCCCTGGGCATCATGTGCCAGACAGTCCTTGACACCGAATCCCAGTATTACGGTATTCCTCAGGGTGTGCGCATTGTTTCCCTTGCAGGAAACTCCGACCTTGTGGGCAAGGTTGCCATAAATGATATTATTATCGCTATCGATGGAGAGACCATTGAGGATATCGGAGACCTTACGATTGTTCTTGACTCTCACAAGATAGGCGATGTCATTGAGCTTACCATGTACCGCATGAGAACCAGCGAAAGTGAATCTGCCCTCACATACACTGTTGATGTCATGCTCCTCAGTGATTCTGTCATATCCTACGAGACAGAAATAACCGAATAACCGAAAAATCATCTGCCCCTTCAGGAGCAGATGATTTTTATTTTACAAAATATGCCATAATTATCCACAGCTTGTTGCATTTTTCTTTACAGCAAGTTTACAGATGGGTGTTATTATACCTCTGTAAAAAGGAGGCAGAAAGAATATGACTGACAGACTCAGAAAAATCAACTGGAGAAAGCTTACTCTCATTCTGCTTGCAATTATGGCTGCGGGCATCATCGTTGTTACTGTATATGCTCTTTCGGTAAATGCTTATGTGATAAATTCTTCCGAAGACCGTATAATCACCGCAGAGCAGGCTTTGGAAATCGATGCTGACTGTATTCTCGTACTGGGTGCAGGCGTCAGCGATAACGGAACTCCCAGTCTGCTTCTTCGTGACCGTCTTGATACAGGTACAGAGCTCTATCTTGGCGGAGTATCCAACCGACTTCTTATGAGCGGCGACCACGGGCGAAAGGACTATGACGAGGTCAATTCCATGAAGGATTATGCTGTAACTATGGGTGCAGAGCCTTCTGAGGTCTTTACCGACCATGCGGGCTTTTCCACTTATGAAAGCATCTACCGTGCAAGGGATGTTTTCGGTGCTGACACTATCATTATCGTAACACAGGAGTATCATCTCTATCGCGCACTCTATATTGCAGAGCAGCTGGGCGTTGAAGCCTACGGTGTTGCCTGCAGGGATATACGCTACAGCGGTCAGGACTGGCGTGATTTCCGCGAGATACTTGCACGAAACAAGGATTTCCTCTATTGTATGATCGAGCCCGAGCCATGGTCGGTGGGTGAACTGCGATACCCCCTCGACGGCGATGCGAGTTCTACAGATGGCTGATATGCAAAAACAGGGAGAGTAAAACTCTCCCTGTTTTTTGTCTGTCAGCTTTTATATTAAAATGCCATCGGCTGTATCTGAATCCGCTTTGAATATGAGCTCCTTGCCCTGTGTAAACTCAACAGAGACTCTGCCTCTTTCTGCTTCAAGCACAGATCCACTTTTATTGTTAATTTCAAATCCGTCCCCCATAAGTACCTTTTCAAGCTCACTTACTGTACAATTGATGGTCAGACCGTAAACTGTAACTGCGGGGTCTGCAATCTCCACAACAGAAACAATTTACTGTATCTTCTCATCGGGGTAAAAAGCTTTCTTTATATGCTCTGCAGCCCATTGACTGTAGTTGTCACGGTAGAATGCATGGTAATCTTCATAGGTCATTTTGCAGTTGTAGCCCAGAAGCTCCATGTTGACTCCGAAAAGCTCTGCCAGCACTCCCATTTCTTCCATACCGTTTCTGAGATAAAACGCCTTGCGTCTTTTGCGCTCTTCCTTGTTTTCGCAATCCTCAAAGGTGCTTTCTATTTCAACAAAAATTCCCCTGCCTGTGTACTTTTCTCTCAGAAGCCAGAGAATCTCTGAGCCGTATCCCTGTTTGCGGTGTTTTTTATCGATGGCAAGGTAGTCTATAAGGATTGTATTTTCGCTGTTTATGGTCGCAGCAAGCCCGATAAATTTACCGTTCTTTTCGAAATACCACACATCGGTAACTCCCTTTTTCTCCATCTTCCGTATCATGGAAAAGGGCTTCCTTTCGTATATGGGAAACGCAGAAAGGTAGAGTTTGTATATCTTTCTCCAATGGGCAAAGCCCCTCGGTTTTTTCATTACAATTTCACTCATGAATAAAATCACCTTCTGCCGAAAATTTTATCAGCAGAAGGTGATTTTGTCAAATTGAGCAATCAGAAATTGAACCAGGGCAGATCACTGTACTTCTTTGGCACTTTCCTGAATTCATATACACCTGTGAGTTTCTCAACCAGCACTGAAGGGGTATCGCAGACAAAGTTATTAAGGTAATCTATAAAGTCGCTTTCATCATAGCATAGACACATTTCTCCCTCGGGGTCACGCATGTAATATCTTGCTGCATCGGGGCTTTCGCAAAGCCACTTGTCGCAGAATTCCATGCAGTGTTTCCTGAGATTATCTGCAATCTCATCGGGAACACTGTATACGCTTATTTCTCCGTCAGCGCTGAGCAATATGTTTTTCATATGCACCTGTCCTTTCAGCTGTTATTTCTCTTGCAGAGCGCTCCGAGCTGACCGAGCAGGTCGGCACCTCCGGAGACGCTGATAGAGTCCACCCTGTCGCAAATGCGCTCTAAGTACTCAAGCTCCTTGAGCCGCATGAGAGTGGGGTTTTCCTCCATCATCTTCGCGGTGTTCAGAAGGCTTCTTGTGGATGCAACCTCTTCTCTGCGGGCAATGACGCTTGCCTGTGCCTGCTTTTCAGCCACAAGCACGGTGTTCATTATCTCACGGATGTCTCCGGGGATAATGACATCCTTGATGCCGCCGTTATAGAACTCGCACCACTTTGCACATTCGGATCTGCCAAGGCTCTCCATGAGAAACTCATAGAACTCGGACTTTCTGTCGAGAAGCTCCTCCAGCTTCAGTCCGCCTACATAGTCACGCAGCGCAAGCTGTGCAGCAAGACGAAGCTGCTCTCGACCGTCCGCAAAGCACTCTGCGAACACTCTGGGCTCGGTAACCTTGTACTCAAGCGCCATGGTAACGCGCACTGTTACCTTATCGGCGGTCAGAAGCTCCTGAGGGGGCAGCTCAAGCAGCTGCTTTGCCACAATTACCTTCTGTGCTGTAACCTCCACGCCGTTCTTCCAGAATCGGTAGACGCCTGTGGGCAGCTCACGCACAAAGCGGTTGTCGTAGTAGAGCATCGCTACTGTACCCGCAGGCACAGACACGCAGGAAAGCTGTCTCATGCTCATGGCAGGGAGCAGCTCGCGGGGGAAATCCTCCCCTATCTCAGGCTCGTCGGGGGTATATACTCTCAGCTCTACCTCCTCGAAAAGCTTCCAGTACGCAACAGTGCAGCCGCTTACACACATGGTGGGCTTTCCGTCGGCGATTATGAATGCAAAAGCATTGCCGGGAATATTCTGAACAACGGTGTTCGCTGCAAAGAATTCATCCTCGCAGAGCTTCTGCACAGGGATTGAACAGGTATCAACCCACCCCTTTGTCTCGGTCACCTTTACATCGTATCCGAGAAAACCAGGATAACGATGCACACCGGGGGTAAGCACCCTTTCAAACTTACCGTTTCTTAAAAGGTAGCCTATCTGATTTTCATTGATTATGTACTTCATTCTTATCCATCCTTTCAAATACTCTTTGCAATGATAATATGTTACAAAAGCACAGCTTTTGATAATCGGCGTAAATTCCGGCTGTCTGTCACGGCTTGCAGACGGGGCATAAATTCAGCTGCGGCAACGGAAAACGGACATTGAATGCTGGTTTTCCTATGCCTACAGCGGTATCCTCTGTGCCGCTGGGTCTGCTTACCGCTGAGCTTATATGGGGATTTGCTGCGCTCAGGCAGAAACAGCCTTCCTTCACTTGTAATTGATGTGTGGTAAATGATCCCAAAATCATTTGCAAATCGTGCATCCGAGTCTGTCATTTAGGGACAGCGGCGGATTCGAACCGCCCACATCATTGCAGCATGCGGTACGCCCTTGCCTACCGGCGGGTGCCTCACGGTCTGACCTTTTACGTCTCAAGCCGAAGAATAAGCAATGCTGCATCTATAAAAGCCTTTCAGCTTTTAACCTTTTATAACTGCGACGGTGCGCAGACGTCTGACAGGCTTTACGCAGTCAGACTGATTCTCCATGACCTCATCTATATTCTTGTACGCAAAGCGGCTTTCCTCCGCTACATCCTGCTTATTCTTCTTGCCGAGAACAACCCCCTGATCTCTGAGGTCTTCGATTACAGTCTGAACGGAGAATTTCTCCATAGCGCCCTTTCTGGAATAAAGTCTGCCCGCTCCGTGAGATGAGGTGCAGAAGCTCTCGGAATTTCCCAGCCCCTCCACAACGTAGCTGAAGGAACCCATTGCACCCGGGATTACCGCCAGCTCACCTGCACGAGCTCTTGTAGCTCCCTTTCGGTGAATCCAGAGATTCTGACCGTTATGATACTCTATTGCCGCATAGTTGTGGTGGCAGTTGATCTCCTGCGTAAACTCCACATTCTGACGTGTGAAATCATACACTCTGCGCAGGAAAACATCCTTCACCACATTCATCATGCGGTCTCTGTTCTCCCTTGCGAAATCAAGGGCAAGATTCATCCATGCGATATAGTCCTTTCCCTCCTGTGTATCGGTGGGAAGAAATGCAAGATCCCAGTTGGACGGCACGGTTGAGTACCACTTTTCATTGAGTGCTCTTGCGATTTTATTGAAATGCTTGCAGACGGTCAGTCCGAAATGACGGCTGCCCGAATGAAGCATCAGACCGATATATCCGTCATCGTCAACCTGCACCTCGATAAAATGGTTTCCGCCTCCCAGTGTTCCGATCTGGTAATAACCGTCGGAAAGACTGTCCAGCAGGTCTGCCTGATTGGCAAGAGCAGAGAAATCATCTGTCGCTCTGTCGATGGTCTCGCAGGGCTGCTTCTCTCTGTGGTGGTCAAAACCCACAGGGATACTGCGCATGATATCGCTGACAATAAGCTGCATCAAAGTGCCGCTGCCTGTTGTGATATCCTTTATTGAATCAATATGGATTCCCGTGGCGGCAAAGCTCATGCCGCAGCCGATATCCACACCTACTGCATTGGGGACGATAACATCCTTCGTTGCAAGAACTCCGCCTATGGGCATTCCGTAGCCTGCGTGAGTATCGGGCATAAGACAGATTCTGTCCACGGCAAAGGGAAGGTTCGACAGGTTGTCAGCCTGACGGCGGCATTCCGCGTCTATATGGTCTTCCCCCTGCAGCCAAACCTTAATGGGCAGTCTGTTGTTTTCTCCTTTAATAACGAACATGAGATTCACCTCCGTGTGTTTTAATTTTGTGTTCGTTTGCAGGCAAATAATACCATGGTTGTTTTTATTTATCGTGTAAAAAAAGTTGCGACATCCTGTTTTTACTGATATAATTCTAAAAACAAGGAGAGAAAACTATTATTCTCTCCCTCAAAATTATGCAAAGCATAATAAAGCTTCCTCATCAGAGGGAGCCTGTTATATTTTTCTGATATGGTGGTGAGGGCAGTGTCCGAATACAGAGAGACAATCAAAAGTCTTGACAAGGTGCGCAGCTATATGCGCGACCTCTATATCTACGGTTTCCGCACACGGCGGGATTTTTCCGCAAAATCCGCCCGCACCTACGACAACGAGCGCAGAAGAATAGAAAACTGGCTCAGAGACTATATCACCTGGGATTATTCCTCAAAAGGAAAAAGCGTGTGTATATCTGTGGATTCTTCAAAGATTGAACGCAATCCGCTTTTTGTTGTGTGGAAAAGCAAAAGCTTTACCGATAATGATATTACTCTCCACTTTCTCCTTTCCGATATACTGTCTGACTGCGGGGAATATTCTGCTCCTGCGCTTACAGAAAAATTATCTTCCGATTATGATGCTGTTTTTGACCTGCAGACTGTCCGCGGAAAGCTCCGCGAATATGAACGCGAGGGGATTCTGTCAGTCAGGAAGGACGGCAAGACTCTGCTTTATTCTCTTTCTGACTGCTATTTTGATTCCCTCCCCTATCCGGAGCGTCTGCAGAACGCCTGCGCTTTCTTCAGTGAAATTACAGCGGGAGGATACATAGGCAGCACACTGATGGACAGCGTGCGCAAATACACTTCCGTTTTCAGATTCAAACACCATTTTATCGCTCACACCCTTGATGATGAAATCCTTCTCAGGCTGCTTTCCTTTATAAGAGAGAAAAAACTCTGCGCCATTTCAGGCACCAGCAGGCGTACAGGGCAGGATTTCTCAATGACCGCTGTACCACTGCGTATTCTTGTCAGTGTTCAGAGCGGCAGAAGATACGTTACAGTTTATACCAGTCCCCGAAACAGACTGACAAATCTTCGGATAGATTCCATCACCGACATCAAGCCTGTTGCGGACTGCGCTGATTTCGACAGCTATGAGCAGGCTGCTTCTGAGCATACTCCCCGAAGCTGGGGTGTTTCTCTTGACGGCGCACACCGCTCCGAGCAGGTTTTTGTCAGATTCTATGTTGACGAAGAGAAGGAGCAGTATGTTCTGCAGCGCATCAGGCGTGAAGGGCGTTCAGGCGAGCTTACAAGGCTCGATAAAAACATCTATCTTTACAGTGTCGAGGTCTACGATTCCCACGAGATGACGCCATGGCTGCGTTCATTTATGGGGCGTATTCTGGAAATTGAAGGAACCAACCGTCAGGTTATCGACTGGTTCTGGCAGGACATCAAAGCACTGCATGATATGTACGGGGAGGGCGAGTAAATGGAATATTTTTCCGAGATTTACGGGGAATACTACCGCGCTGTTGCCGCTGTGCTCTCCTGCGCACTGAAGGCTCCCCTTACCGAAAAGGATATTTACAATATCATAAGACAGAACGCCTTTGAGGAAAGTGCGCTCTATATTGCACCGAAGCTTATTTCAGGCGAATGGAATCTGTTGAGACAGGAAAATGGGCTTTTTTATCCTGTGACAAAGCGCGAGGCAAGAATCCCTATGACCCATCTGCAGAAAGCATGGCTGCTTTCTGTGCTGGAGGACAAACGCTGCAGTGCATTTTTTGACGAGAGCGAAAAGGATGAAATCAGGGATTCTCTTGACTTAACGCCCCTTTATGACAATGATAAAATTGCGGTTGTTGACGCCTGCGCTGACGGCGACAGTTATTCTGACAGCGAATATTGCAGTAATTTCCGCACGATACTCAACGCCATAAGAACAAAGGAGATTCTTCGTATTCTCTACACCGGCGGCAAAGGCACAAAGGTCTGGGGCAGCTTTCTTCCCTGCAGGCTTGAGTATTCAAACAGAGACGATAAAATGCGTCTCCATGCAGTCAAGCTCCATTCGGGCAAGGCTGTTTTCGCTTCTACAATCAACCTTGGAAGAATCGAAAAGGTAATTCCATCGGGGGAATTCTGCGAAAAGGAAATCGATATTGATAAGGCTGCAAAAAAACGCAGTCATACAGAAACTGCCGTTATTGAGCTGACAGATCAGAGAAATGCTCTTGAGCGGTTCATGGTTCAGTTTGCAAGCTATGACAAGCACACCCGCCACGATGGAGATACCGATAAATATATATGCTCTGTCTCTTACAATTCATCAGATGAAACAGAGCTGCTCATTCGACTTCTGTCTTTCGGTCCCGTTATTCGCGTTCTCTCACCTGACAGTCTGGTGACGGAGATGCGCAGACGTATAAACAGGCAGTTTGAGCTTATGGGGAGGTAAGTATGAAAAAAGCTGTAACAGGAATACTTGCCCATGTTGACGCAGGTAAGACCACTCTTGCTGAGGCTATTCTTTTTAAAGCCGGCAAGTCCAGAAATCTCGGCAGAGTTGACAGGGGTGATACCGCGCTCGATACCCACCGTCTTGAACGCGAGAGGGGTATTACGATATTTGCCAGTCAGGCTTCACTGTCTGTCGGCAATCTTGAAATCACCCTTCTTGACACCCCCGGGCATGTGGATTTTTCCACCGAAACAGAACGTGTCCTTCAGGTCCTTGACTATGCCATAATGGTAATCAGCGGTCTTGACGGAGTGCAGGCTCACACACGCACTCTGTGGCGGCTTCTTAAAATATATAATATCCCTACCTTTATCTTCGTTACCAAAATGGATTTTGAAAGATACACTGAGTCTGAACTTATGGACGAGCTTCGCAAGGAGCTTTCTGACAGATGCGTAAATTTCAGCTCTGACAGGTTTTCCCGCGACGAGGGGCTTGCAATGTGCTCTGAGCAGCTGCTTGACCGCTTTCTCGACAGCGGTGAAGTCAGCGACGACGAAGCCGCTCGTCTTATTCTCACCCGAAAAGCCTTCCCCTGCTTTTTCGGCTCAGGTCTGAAGCTCGACGGCATAGATGAATTTCTCAAAGGTCTTGAAAGATTTATTATTACCCCTCAATACCCTCAGACCTTCGGTGCAAAGGTTTATAAAATCAGCAGAGACAAAAATGACCGTCTGACACACCTGAAGGTCACAGGCGGTGCCCTTCGGGTCCGCGATATTATAGGCAGTGATGAAAAGATAAATCAGATAAGGATTTATTCCGGGGAAAAGTATGTTACTGTCGATGAAGTTCAGGCAGGCTCAGTATGCGCGGTTACAGGTCCTGTAAACACCTATAACGGCATGGGGCTGGGCTACGAAGCAGCTTCCGAAAAGCCCATTCTGGAACCCGTCATGAATTACCGCATCGTTCTTCCTGATGGCTGCGATGTGCAGACCATGATGCCAAAACTCCGTCAGCTTGAGGAGGAGGACCCTCAGCTGCATATCATATGGAATGAGCATCTGCAGGAAATACACGTCAGTCTTATGGGCGAGGTGCAGACAGAGATACTGAAAAGTCTTATTCTCGATAAATTCGATGTTGATGTAACCATCGACCAGGGACAGGTATTATATAAGGAAACCATCTCGGATACCGTTGAGGGTGTCGGGCATTATGAGCCTTTGCGTCATTATGCAGAGGTGCATCTGCTCCTTGAACCCCTTGCAAGAGGTAAAGGTCTTGTCTTTGACACTGATTGCAGCGAGGATGTTCTTGACCGAAACTGGCAGAGACTTGTTCTCATGCACCTCAATGAAAAAGAGCATATAGGTGTACTGACGGGCTCGCCCATCACCGATATGAAAATAACCCTCAAGACAGGCAGAGCGCACTTAAAGCACACCGAGGGCGGAGATTTCCGCCAGGCTACCTACCGCGCTGTGCGTCAGGGGCTTATGCAGGCAAAATCAGTGCTTCTGGAACCCTATTATTCCTTCAGGCTTGAAGTCCCCTTTGAACAGATGGGCAGAGCCATCAACGATATCAGGCTTCGCAAAGGCACTATGAATCAGCCTGAAGAAAGCGGCGGAATGTCGGTCATTACGGGACGTGCTCCTGTCATACTCATGAACGGCTATGCTGCGGAAGTTGCTGCATACACAGGGGGCAGAGGAAAAATCTTCTTCGAAAACGGCGGATATGATGAATGTCACAACACGGAAAATGTCATATGTGATATCTGCTATCAGCCTGAGGCTGACATGGATAATCCTCCCGACTCCGTATTCTGCGCTCACGGCGCGGGCTTTATGGTCAAGTGGGATAAGGTTTCTGAATATATGCATCTTGAAAGCTGTCTGAAAAAAGACAAGGGCAGCACTCCTTATGCGGGACACCGAACCTACAGCATTGACGAAAAAGAACTTGAAGCTATCATGGCTCGCGAGTTCGGCAGGTCTGCAAAATATGACCTTTACCGCCCATATCAGAGAGCTGAATCCCGCGCTGCGAAATATGAGCTCCCTGAGCCCAGAAAGCAGTATGTTATAGTCGATGGCTATAATGTGATATTTGCCTGGGATGACCTTAAAAGCATAGCAGAGGACAGTCTGGATGCTGCCCGCGACAGGCTGATGAATATTCTCTGCAACTACAGCGCATTTACCAAAATCAATGTCATTCTGGTATTCGATGCATACAGAGTATCCGGCGGCAAGGGTGCAAGGTTCGACTTCCACAATATCCACGTCGCCTATACAAAGGAAAATGAGCTGGGTGATAACTACATAGAAAAGCTGGTTGCGGAAATAGGAAAGAATGAATATGTGCGAGTTGTTACTTCTGACCGCATGATTCAGCTTTCTGCAATACGTCTTGGTGTTCTGAGAACTTCCGCGGCGGAATTTGAGCGTGAGGTGGATGCGGTTCACTCCAGAATCGCAGAAACTCTCGATGAAATGAACAGCAGCGCACCGAAAACCACCCTTTCAGATGTTTCAAATCTTAAAAAGAATCCACAATAAAAAAGAAGGAGCCTAATGGCTCCTTCTTTTTTATCATTTACCGCTTTGCACATATATTGCTATCACCCTTGAGGCAAACTCAGCTGTTCCCTCTCCGTGGCTGTCGATGTTGTTTTTGAACCGCTCGTCGGCAATGTACATCTGCCCAAGCCCCGCAAGAATCTGCTTTGTGCAGGTGTAGTAATTATCTGTTATATAGTTCTGAAGTTTTACTGCGATTGCCTGCGCTTCGGGTGAATCTGCGGTATGCCCTGCTTTTCTGCACTCTGCAAATTCAGCGAACACCGCATCAAGACCGCTGTTTACCTGCTGCCATTTGTCTTTGCTGTAGTCAGCGGTCTTTTTCTCATGCTCTTTGTAGGCATCGGTTCTGCCCCATTTTTCCTTGGCTTCTGTTTCATACTCTCTGCGGGCGGCTTCGTAGTCGGTATTATCAAATGCTTTCATTGTGATTTCTCCTTTTTCTGCACTGTCAAGAGCTTTTATTATCTGTTCAAGCCGATTCTTTTTCAGAACCAGAAGCTTTCGCTGCTCTGAAAGCGCCTTCTTTTTATCATAATTCGGAGATGACAGTATTTCGGCTATGCTTTTCAGCGGAAAATCAAGCTCACGATAGAACATTATCTCCTGCATTCGCATGAGGGATTCTTCGTTATAGAAACGATATCCGTTCTGTTCGTCTATGCAGTCTGGCTTGAGCAAGCCGATCTCATCATAATAATGCAGCGTGCGCACGCTCACACCGCAAAGCTCTGCAAATTCCTTTATATGCATTTCTGTCACCTCTGATGTGGAGTATAATGTATAACGTAACGTCAGAGTCAATAGCATTATAATATTTTTTATTGGATATGTAAATCTCTTTACTTTTCAAGAACTTTGTGATATAATTAACAAAAATCATTGCTGACACGAAAGGGTAAATCCTAACGTATAAGGGTGTATAAAATTGCTGTGCGTTTTTTCGTGCGGTCTTATGATTTTATGCTCCCGTTTTTCGGGGGTTTTTGTTTTATAAAGGAGAAATTTATGGAAAACAGAATTGCACTGCTTGGCATTATAGTTGAACAGCCCGATTCAGCAGAGGCTCTCAACGCTCTGCTTCATGAATATAAAGATTACGTCGTCGGTCGAATGGGTCTTCCCTACAGAGAAAGAGGCGTCAGCATCATAAGTATCGTGCTTGATGCTCCCACTGATAAAATCAGCGCTCTTTCAGGAAAAATCGGCATGCTCGAAGGCGTTACCGCAAAGGCTGTTTATTCAAAAATGCCGGAGGAATCAAAATGATTCATCTCGTTGAAAAGCTTGAGCGTGAGCGGACTTTATCACCTGAGGAATTTGCTTGTCTTATCGACAACAGAAATGAGAAAACGGCAGCGCTTCTCTTTGAAAAGGCGGTAAAGGCACGCAAAAAATATTACGGAAACGATGTTTATATCCGCGGACTTATTGAATTTACAAATTACTGCAAAAATGACTGCTACTACTGCGGTATACGCCGCTCGAACAGAACAGTTGAAAGATACCGATTAAGCCATGAGGATATTCTTCTCTGCTGCAGAGAGGGGTACAATCTTGGATACCGTACCTTTGTACTGCAGGGGGGCGAAGATCCTTGGTACACTCCCGAGCGGATCGAAGCTCTTGTAAAAGATATCAAGAAAAACCACCCCGACTGCGCTGTGACACTGTCCTTCGGAGAACACCCGAAAGAGGTTTACAAAAAGTGGTTTGATGCAGGTGCCGACCGTTATCTATTAAGGCACGAAACGGCAGATGACTGTCATTACGCCACTCTGCACCCTGCCGAGCTGACACTTGAAAACAGAAAGAGATGCCTTTATGACTTGAAGGAAATCGGTTATCAGGTTGGCTGCGGTTTTATGGTCGGGTCACCAAATCAGACGACTGAACACCTGGTTAAAGACCTGCTGTTTATAAGAGAGTTTGAACCTGATATGGTAGGTATAGGTCCTTTTATCCCGCATCATGCAACACCATTCAAGGACGAAAAAGCAGGATCATTTGAACTGACATTATATCTGCTGGCAATAGTCAGACTTATGCTTCCGAATGTACTTCTTCCTGCCACCACCGCACTGGGTACAATCCACCCTCAGGGACGTGAAAAGGGTATTCTGGCAGGTGCCAATGTCTGCATGCCGAATCTCTCACCTGAGAATGTTCGGAAAAATTACTCACTTTACGACAACAAGCTTTCAACCGGTGCTGAGGCTGCCCAGAAAAAAGGCGACCTGACACTTCGCATGGAGGCTATAGGATACAGAATCGTCACCGCTCGCGGCGACCACAAAGATTTTTAGAAAAGAGGTAACATATATGTACGATCCGAAATCAATGAAAGCCGAAGAATTTATAAGCCACGAGGAAATTCTTGATACTCTCACCTATGCCGACGAGCACAAGAACGATGCCGAGCTTATCGACGCAATTCTCAAGAAGGCAAGAGAGCGAAAGGGTCTTTCTCACAGAGAGGCTTCCGTTCTTCTGGCTTGTGAGATCGAAGAAAAGAATCAGGAGATATACGCGCTTGCAGAGCAGATAAAGAAGGATTTTTACGGCAACAGAATCGTTATGTTTGCTCCCCTTTATCTCTCCAACTACTGCGTAAACGGCTGTCTCTACTGCCCTTATCACTACAAAAACAAGCACATTGCAAGAAAGAAGCTGACTCAGGACGAGATCAGGGCTGAGGTCATCGCTCTGCAGGATATGGGTCACAAACGCCTTGCCCTTGAGGCAGGCGAAGACCCTGTAAACAATCCTCTTGAATACATTCTTGAGTCCATCAAGACTATTTACTCTATCAAGCACAAGAACGGTGCTATTCGCAGGGTAAATGTAAACATTGCAGCCACTACTGTTGAAAACTACCGCAAGCTAAAGGAAGCAGGTATCGGCACCTATATACTCTTCCAGGAGACCTATCACAAGGAGACCTATGAGAGACTTCACCCCACAGGTCCCAAGAGCAACTACACCTATCACACAGAGGCTCACGACAGAGCTATGCAGGGCGGTATTGACGATGTCGGTCTGGGCGTTCTTTTCGGTCTGGAGCTTTATCGCTATGAGTTTGCAGGTCTGCTCATGCATGCAGAGCACCTTGAAGCTGCTTTCGGCGTAGGTCCTCACACTATCAGCGTTCCCCGTGTATGCCCTGCTGATGACATCGATCCCGATGAGTTTGACAACGGCATCGCTGACGATATGTTTGCAAAGATCGTTGCATGTATCCGTGTTGCTGTTCCCTATACAGGCATGATAATCTCCACTCGTGAAAGTCCGAAGGTTCGTGAGAGACTGCTTCACCTCGGTGTTTCTCAGATTTCCGGCGGCTCACGCACCAGTGTCGGCGGCTATGCTGAGGAAGAGCCCGAAGAGGAAAATTCCGCTCAGTTTGATGTTTCTGACCGCAGAACTCTTGATGAGGTCGTAAACTGGCTGATGAGAATGGACTATCTCCCCTCCTTCTGCACAGCCTGCTACCGTGAAGGCCGCACAGGCGACAGATTTATGTCCCTTTGCAAGTCGGGACAGATTTCTAACTGCTGTCTGCCCAACGCACTTATGACATTAAAGGAGTATCTCGTTGACTACGCAAAGCCCGATACTCAGGAGGTCGGCGAAAAGCTTATCGCAAAGCAGATAAATGATATTCCCAACGATAAAGTGCGTGGTATTGTTGCAGAGCGTCTTGAAAAGATCGCAAACGGAGAACGCGACTTCAGATTCTGAGGTGATTTTATGAGCAATTTAAATCAGACTCCCAGCGGTGAGAGAGTGCATATTGCCTTTTTCGGACGGAGAAACGTTGGTAAATCAAGCCTTGTAAACGCTTTTACAGGGCAGGAGATTGCTATTGTTTCCGATGTAAAGGGTACTACAACCGACCCTGTAACAAAGGCTATGGAGCTTCTGCCCATGGGTCCTGTGCAGATAATCGACACTCCCGGCATCGACGACGTGGGTTCTTTAGGCGAAATGCGCGTGCGCAGGACAAAGCAGGTGCTCAACAAGACCGATCTTGCGATTCTGGTTGCAGATGCATCGACTGAACTTGGCGAGGTTGAGAATGATCTCATCGCTTCATTCAAAGACAAGAATATTCCTTATATTCTTGTTTACAACAAGGCTGACCTGCTTGAAAATGTTCCTAATGCAGAAGGCAACACAATATGGGTAAGCGCACAGACAAAGCAGAACATTTATGAATTAAAAGAGCTTGCCGCTCGTACCGCTGTCAGAGAAGAGCCTC
>JAZUPA010000142.1:0-1998 GCA_045604945.1 Acutalibacteraceae bacterium | reverse complement strand
CATAATATGGTTGGGATGGATGGTTTACGAGATGACCGGCATATTGGGATTTGATGGTCCTATTGCCATAGGCTTCTTCTGCGGCGCCGCAGTCGGAGGAATCATCGGAAGCATCCTCGGATTCAGAATCAACCGCAAGATCGTCCGCAAGACCGGCGAAATCCTCGAACAGATCGAGGAGCTTCAGAGAGAATCATAATCCAAGCATCGCAGAGGCTGTAATGCCTAAAGCTACACATAGCCTTTTGGCAATCTTCAAAGACGGCTCGGCCCTTCCTGTTATAAAGTCATTTATACGGGAGGGGCTGACTCCTATTTCCCTGGCCAGTTCCTTTTGGGTCATTTTTCGTTCTTCCAAAGCCAGATCGATCAGCTCTGCAATAGTCGGCTTCTCAATGGGAAAATTCAGGGTTTCATATTCGATGACTATTTCAGAAAGAAGGGCTAATTCAACAGCGTTCCTGTCATTGGCAGATGTCTGATCATCAACAATCAGAAGCAGTTCCTCTATGCGCGCTAGAGCAAATTCATATTGCTGTACAGTTATATTCATTTCATCCTCCTTTTCTATATATCAGCACAATCGATCTTATCATACTCCTGATGAGTCCCTACAAATCTCACAAATATATATCCCATCACAAACATTATCACAACTACCAGTCTGTATCGGTTTCCCCTTATGTTGAATACATAATGCTGATTACCCACATAATCCACCGATGGAAAATCAGCTTTTATATCTCCAAGTCCCTTCCACTGTGCCTCAAGAGCTATATGATACCACCGCTCCAGAGCCACTTTGGAATCCTCTCTACCTGGAGTTTCAAAGAACTCCCTCAACATTCTATGTGATACAATCCTCATACCGCAAGTCTCTGCAAAGTTAGCATAAATTCCGTATTTCAAAAGATATTGTACAACATATTTTATTTTTCAAAAATATGCAATCCTTTTATCTTTATTGCAAAGATGAATGACATAACCCAAACGAACAATAGCTAACCGCAGGTTTTGCTTTTTCTTTAACGAAGTTTTTCTCTTTTTTAAAGGTTTTGTCTTTTTTATAAGATGCCCGCTCGGAGTCGGGCATGACGGGAAGAGGAGGGAATGACGAAAAATGGCCACCGGAATTACCGATGGCCATTCTATATATGGATATTTTAAATCCGGAATTAGTCAGCGAGTGAGATTCTCTTGAATGTAAGGATCTTAGCCTCAGCATCAGCTGCCTTGACAACATCCTTTACAGCAGTCTTGCCGTCACCCATCTGATAGCCCTGCTCCTCGAGAGTCTGCTCCTTGAAGAACTTCTGGAGACGACCCTTTGCGATGTTAGCTACCATCTGCTCAGGAAGGTTTGCTGCCTTCTCTGCTGAAACGGTCTTGATGATCTCACGAGCCTGCTCTGCCTGCTCAGCTGTGATCCAGCCCTTAGACTGGTTAGACTCGATGTGAGCCTCGCTGTCAACGTGTGCAGGGTTGATGCCAGCCTTTGAAAGAGCTGCATCTACTGCCTTCTGTACGAGCTCCTCTCTTGTCTTCTGCTCTGCAGTCTTAAGCTCAGTGTCGATAACGTTCTGAGGTACTGACTCTGCTGATACAGCTACAGGGTTCATTGAAGCAACCTGCATTGCAACACCCTTTGCAGTCTGCTCGTCGAATGCCTTGTTGAAACCAACTACAGCAGCGAGCTTACCTGTGATCTTGTGCATGTATGCTGAAATGAACGGTGCCTCAACAGTCTCGTAACCTACGATTACGTGCTTCTCACCAGTCTTACCTGTCTGCTCTGTAACTGCAGCCTCAACTGTTCTTCCGTCAGCGAGTACGCATGCCATGAGGGCATCCTTGTCTGCTGGGAAGTTTGCGATAGCCGCCTCTGCGATAGCCTCAGCAAGTGCCTGGAACTCAGCGTTCTTTGCTACGAAGTCAGTCTCGCAACCGAGTCCTACTACGATAGCCTTTCCACCGTTTACCTTTGCGATAACAGCACCC
>JAZUPA010000141.1:0-2208 GCA_045604945.1 Acutalibacteraceae bacterium | reverse complement strand
AATTCAACGGCACCACCGCAGCACGGACATTTTTGCTCAAGAATTGCTGACAAGGTTAATCATCTCCTTGCATATATTTATTGATTGTTTGCAGAATTTCATCAAAGATTTTTTCTCCACCGTCGGGTAATTCAAGACCTGTGTTGAAGCTGTAGTATTCTTTTTCTGAAAAAGTCAAAGCAATTTCATCTGTTGCGCCGTCAAGAACCACAATATCACTTCGTTTCAGATTACCCCAACCGAGAACACCGTATTTTTTGCAGACATCACGGATATCATCAATAGCTTTGGAATCAATCTGATATTCAAGGTTTATATCCTCTTTATCTGTGCCGATGGGATAACGGTAATGATATTCAAGCCACACTTTATCGTTATCTTTGATAAAAATCCGTGCTTCGGTTAATTCACCGTTCATACTGCCGCCTGATTCATAGCGGCAAGAATTTATAGTATCCGTCAGAGAATAAAACATACCGTTTTTGTCGGGCACATAAAACTTATGCTTGTAATACCATACACCTGCCGCAACGGCGGAAACTATCGCAAGAACAGAAATAATAATTATAACAGCTTTCATTTTGTTCATTACTGTTTGGGTGTTCCGCAGAAAGCACAGAATCTGCCACCGTCATTATTTGCCTGACATGAGGGACATACCCAACTCTGTGATACGGGCTGCTGTACGGGAGGCTGATTGTAGCCATTGTTCATCGGTTGATTATACTGGTTCTGCTGTGCGTAGGGGTTAGCCTGCTGCTGAGCATAAGGGTTCTGCTGAACATAAGGATTTGCCTGAGGCTGTCCGTAGGGATTCTGTTGTGCATAAGGATTAGGCTGACCGTAAGCGTTTGCAGGAGCATAGCCCTGATTCATCGGCTGATTAAAGCCGTTATTCATCGGCATACCTGCATTGGCGTTCTGTGTGAGGTTGTTTATAACCTGCTGTGCCATCTGCTGATAGCGGTTATATTCCATTGTGCCCATGCCCTCAACATCGCTGTCGTTGAGTCTTACGGTAATTTCATCAAAATAGGGATTATTGACCTTGATGTCAATGTAAAAATCGTATGTAAACTTGTATCTCGGAGGATTGTAGCTTACCTGCACGCCGTCCTTACCCTGAGTGTAAATTTCTTCACGGTCTTCATCTACCCTGAGGTTACAGCCCGTAACACTTGAAAGCGAAATAACATCGGGGTTTTCATCGCTCCAGCTGCCGGGATTACGGCGTGAAACAACAAAGCTCTGCTTCATCGGGTCGATATAGATTTTATCGTCCTCGCCAAAAGTGAACATAGGTGAAAAGCCTGCAAGAATCTGCTTGTTCTGCTCTCTGTAAGCGAGCTGCTGCTTGATTTCATTAACGGTTGAGCTTCTTCTGTCGCTGAAGAAGGGCGAAAGCTTCTTTGCACAGTCCTTGCACATATTGCCGTCTTCAAGCTTTCTGTTACCTAAAAGTCCGATTTTGTCGCCGCAGATGTCACAATATTTCTTGTCAAAAAGTCCCATAATTAAATCTCCTTTATAATATTTTATTGAATATCGTTTGAATCAAAGGTATCGCCGCATTCGGGGCAGAACTTCGGGGGATTGTGGGGGTCTTCGGGCTTCCAGCCACACTTGTCGCACTGATATAAGGGCGCGCCGTCGGGCTTTTTACTGCCGCATTCGGGGCAGAACTTACCTTTATTTACTGCACCACAGCTGCAGGTCCAGCCTTCGAACTCTGCCGGCTTGGGCGAGCCGCATTCGGGGCAGAATTTGCCGTTTACTGTGGCTCCGCAGGCACATTTCCAGCCATTATCCAGAGGCTTCGGTTCAGGCTTTTTAGCACCGCATTCAGAGCAGAACTTTCCGCTTACAGCTGCACCGCAAGCACACTTCCATTCATTTGCAGAAGCTGCTGCCTGCTGCTGAGCCTGCTGCTGAGCAACACCGGCATTATACATTGCCATCGGATCAAAGCCGCTGTTTGTGCCCATAGCCGCATTCATACCCATAAAGCCCATCATAGCACCGTTAGGGTTGGACGCTGCAGCTTCCATTGCTGCCGCTCTCGCATCCGCTTCTCTGCCTGCCATCATAAATGGATTTGAGCCCATTGTCATTGCATCTTCAAGTAGCTGTATCTTCTTTCTGTCTTCATCGGTAAGACTGATGGGATTAAGAGCGATGGAGTGCACTGAAATACCTCTTTTTTCGCTC
>JAZUPA010000140.1:0-2929 GCA_045604945.1 Acutalibacteraceae bacterium | reverse complement strand
AAAAAAGCGATAATATCAGGCAAGAAGCACCGCGCAAGCGCTTCATACCCTTGTTCATCAATGAGAATCATAGCTATATACCCCGAATGCACGATTTCTCATGCATTCCTTTCAGTCAGAGTTTTGTTCAAACCGTAATTCCGCGTCAACCGATTAAGCCTCTCGATTGATACAGAATGCCGGCATCTGGCTTGAGCCGCAGCTCATGGCGCATCTGCGCCGGATACTCTTGAAAACTCTCGGCCAGTCAAAAGTTTTCAAGGCGGACAGCGTGGAGACCTATGGCTTATCTCCCGGCTGTATCGGACAGCAGCAACAAATCTTGGCGGAACATTGCTGCTCAGGTTTCATGGATGGTTTGAACAAATTAAAAGGCCGATACACTTTTCTCGTATATCGGCTTGGGGTACTCGTTATTCAGTTTTCGCTGCCGCAGTTCGTTGTTCCGGTCGAATGTTTATCGGCAGTTGCGTTTGTTTGCTCATCGTCTTACACGACAAGTTTTGCTATGTTCTCGCGAATGAACCTGTTGGAGTAATTATATAGAATATTGATTCCGAAGGGTACAAAAAATCCGCCGCAGTAAAGCATTTACCAACAGCGGAATGATTTTGGCACATAATGTGCCGGATATATGGATAATCAAGCAACGAGGCCTGTGCGAAAGACGCTCTGCGCTCTTGAATGTGTGCGGTTACAGCTTTCAGCTGGTCGCGGCGAAAAATACAAATGGTTTGAGGTATGCGGATTTCTCCGATAAAACACCTTTGTCCCATGGGGGGGGCGAAAAGGGTACACTTAGCCCGTGGCGAAACAAAAACACGGCCCGAAATGTGCTGGAACTCAGTTCAACGACACATTTATGTGTGGGCAAATAAAAAGGACAATCATATTATAGCACATGATTCGTAATTGTCAATACCTCAAGACAAAATATATTACAGTGAATATGTCTCGCACACTATATATTGTGTTTCGTAGCGGATAGCGACTTAAGCGATATTCGTATTCCGTATTGACTTCAGCACACTTATTCCGTATAATGACAAGTAAAGGGGGGTATTGAATGAAAGTATTAGGTCAAAGATTACGACTGCTCAGAGAAAGCGTGCGTCTGTCGCAGGCTAAACTGGCGGAAATTATTGAGGTTTCTCAAGCGAGCATCAACCGATATGAGAACGATTTATCTTCGCCAACGCCCGAGACGCTGGTTCGATATGCTGACTATTTTGATGTCTCGCTCGACTATATCTTCGGCAGAACAGACCGTCCCGGCGGGATACAGTACGAGTATGTCCCAAAAGCCATTACGGAACAGGTTCGGAGCAAAGATGAATGGGCGCAGTTTGTTGATATGTGCTTTGACCCCGATTCGCCCATGTCAGCACGGTTGAAAGATACTATGCTGCGTATGATGGACGAGAAAAAATAAGATTGCCGCCTATTTGTGGATTGGAGTGATATAGAATGGCGACCGCAGTGATTTATGCGAGATATTCAAGCGAAAGCCAACGAGAAGAATCAATCGAAGGGCAGATACGCGAATGTACTGCGTATGCCGCCCGTAACGGTATTTCTATAATTGACAGCTATATTGACCGGGCGATAACCGGAAAAACCGATGAACGCCCAGCGTTCCAGCGTATGCTGCAAGACAGTGCAAAAATGAAGTTTGACACTGTCATTGTTTACGCCCTGAATCGTTTTAGCAGAAATATCGAGCATTACTACAGATACAGGAATCTGCTCAACGCTAACTCTGTAGCGCTGCTGTCGGCTACCGAAACTATTCCGGAGGGTCCCAGCGGCATTATATACGAAGCCATAACAGTAGGCTATAATGAGTTCTATTCTGCCGAACTGGCTCAGAAAATACGTCGTGGGCAGAACGAAGACGCCCGGAAGCTTAAATTCAATGGCGGCAGTCTGCCTATTGGCTATGTTACTGACGATGAGCAGCATTATATTATCGAGCCGGCCGAAGCATCTGCTGTTGTCTACATATTCACAAAATATGCTGACGGCGCGACCATCACCGAGATAGTTGACCATCTGAACGCCCAGGGGATTCTTACTAAACGAGGCAACCCCTTCAACAAAAACAGCCTGCATACCATACTTACCAATCGGCGATATCTTGGAGAGTACGAATACCGCGATGTAGTTGTCAAAGACGCCTTTGAGCCAATCATATCGCAGGAGCTGTTTGACAAGGTGCAAAACCAGCTTGGTGCCAATAAAATCGCTTCTGCACGCAAAAAAGCAGACGAGCCGTTTATCCTGACCGGCAAGTTATTTTGTGGTGACTGCGGTGCGGCGATGATAGGCGAAAGCGGAACAGGCAGGAACGGTAAACATTATTACTACAAATGCTCAAATAACAAGCGAAAGAAGCTATGCAAGCGGAAGGCGGTTCGAAAGCATTTCATCGAGGATATCGTAATCCGCAACATTGCCGACCTGCTGTTTGATGATGAGCGAATCAGACAAATCGCAGACCTTGTCATGGATATTCAGGAAAGAGCCAACACAACCCTGCCTATTCTGCAAAAACAACTCAGAGAAGTAAACAAAGGTCTGGCCAACATATTGGATGCTATACAGAAAATAGGGCTTTCTGCACCCATGCAGCAAAGATACGAGGAGCTGGAAAAACAAAAATCGGAGCTGGAAATCAGCATAAAAGCCGAGCAGCTTCGTGAGCGGAAGCTAACCCGTGAAGAAGCCATATTCTGGCTTGAGGGATTCCGCAATATCGACATGAGCAATATAGAGCAGCGTCAGATGCTTGTCAGTATCTTCGTAAACGCTGTATATGTATTTGACGACAGGCTCGTAGTAGTGTATAATTTCAAAGAAAACGCCCGAACCGCAGAACTTGTTGAGGTAATGTGTGCTTTTGGTGGCGGTTCGGATATTGCTTGTTTCG
>JAZUPA010000139.1:0-30162 GCA_045604945.1 Acutalibacteraceae bacterium | reverse complement strand
ACAATCGCAAACAGAATCATCGAGACCACCGAGGAGGGCGTGATCGATGGAGCCTGCACCTACGATGAGTACATCGAGTACATGATGAACCGAAAAATAAAAAGCCTCCCTCTGATGAGGGAGGTGGATTCGCCGCAGGCGAAGACGGAGGGAGAGACACTCCGCAGTCTGCGGCTTCCTGTTTATTCATCATTGAATATATCCATATTCCTTTTTATAACGCTCTTTCCGCGCCACATATAGGCTCGGTCGGCAGCGTTTGCCAGATCGTTTTCCTTTACATCAGGATTTGCGCGTCTTAAAAAAGCTTCAATGTATGTATTTTCAACGCTGCCGTTGTGAGGGCATACATCCTGACAGGTGTCGCAGCCCCATACAGAGCCGTTCTTTCGTATCAGCGCGACCTCAAGATCTGTAAGCACACCCTTTTTCTGGGTTATGTATGAGATGCAGTTATCCTTGACAAATCCATCCTCACATAAAGCCTTGCCCGGGCAGGCTGAACGGCAGGCACCGCAGTGCTCGCAGAAGGAAACAGCATCGCCTGTAAAGGGGACTTCAAGATTTGTGACGATCTCACCGATAAAGCAGAAGGTGCCGAACCTTTTGTTTATAAGAAGATTGTTGTCACCGATCATACCGAGTCCGCACAGGGAAGCGGTGTACACCTCGGGGACGGGGGAATTGTCGATAAACCACACAAAATCATGCTCAGGGAAAGCATTGCGCAGAGCAACGCAGGCGTTATCCAGCATATGACCTGCTATCTCATGATAGTCAGGCACCGCGGCATACAGTGACAGATTGCCCTTTTCAATGGGGACCTTATAGGGAAAAAGCACTGAAATAACCGCTTTGGCATCGGCAGGAAGCCTTCCCTTTGCCATGCATGGCAGAAGTCTGTCCTCGATAAGAGCATAATCGCACACGCCGAAATCGTACAAACCGTTGGCGTTCATGATAATAGACAGCATACCTGTCACCGTCGTTCACCCCTTTTGTGAAATTGTTAATCAAAATAATATCATTTTTCAAAAAAGTCTTTAGCTATTATAACACAATTTTTGAAAATTCCAACTATTTTCTGTGAAAAAAATCCATTTTATTTTATGGGTAAAATAAACATTTACATTTTGTTAATAATTTGTTATAATAATGTGTAACAAATTAAGGAGGAATCTCCATATGAGAAAGGTAACACCAATTCTGTTGCTTGTTCTCGTTTTGCTTATTGCACTTATAGCACCGTCCTGTTCCTGCGGAGGCTCGGATGAAAACCAGCCCCCTCTTACAAGCGGTTCGGTAGTGGTAACAAGCGGTTCGGCAATTCCTACGAATGTCGAGCCTGATATAGTCGGCAAGATAACCAGTATTTCAATAACATCGGACAGAGCGACGATGCTTGTGGAAACAGAAACAGCCGACGAATCAAGCGAGCAGCAGACATACAGAAAAGCAACCGTTACAGTTGATCTGAAAACAGCCATCGGCAAGGAGGAATCCGAGGAGACCTTCAGCCACCTGTCGCTCAAGGCAGGAGATACAGTTCAGGTGTGGTTCGGCTCTTCGGTAACAGAGACAAATCCTGTCCAGGCGTATGCCCAGGCGGTCAAGATCATGCGTTCCGAGGTGGCCAGCGACGCCATGGGAGTAATCAATCTGCCCCGTCTGGTCGTCAACTGCGGAGCGGACAGCTCCCTTGCCGCTGCTGTGAACGTTCTCTGGAACAGCCAGAGCTACAGCTACGGCACAGTGGACGAGATACTCGGTAAGAATCTCGGTGCAGTGGTCAGCGTGCGCTGCGGTGAGACGATATCCCTTGAATTCAGCATGACCCCCGACAGCTATTCTGTTTCCTACAGAACAGCAGAGGAGGGCTCAGTACCCACGCCCATTGAGCCTGCTGGAGGAAAGCTCAATATCCCCGAAAATGCAGCAGGCGACTATATTTACACCGTTAATGTTTCATACGGAGAAAACACAGTGACTTATGTGTTCTCGGTATTTGCATTTGTCTGATAAAATATTGATAAGCGAGGTTGAAATCAATGCTTAATACAGAAAAAACAATGGAAAAAATCGTGGCTCTCTGCAAAAACAGAGGCTTCATTTACGCAGGCTCCGAAATCTACGGCGGTCTTTCCAACTCCTGGGATTACGGTCCCCTCGGCGTTGAATTCCTTAACAATATCAAGAATGCCTGGTGGAAGAAATTCGTAAAGGAAAACCGCTACAATGTCGGTATCGACTGCGGTATCCTCATGAATCCCCAGGTATGGGTAACCTCCGGCCATGTAGGCGGATTCTCTGACCCCCTCATGGACTGCAAGGCATGCAAGACCCGTCACAGAGCAGACAAGCTCATCGAGGATACAGGTGCTAACCCTGCAGGAATGACCTTTGATGAGATGAGCGAGTACATCAAGGCAAACAACATCGTATGCCCCGAGTGCGGCAAGTGCGATTTTACCGACATCCGCAAGTTCAACCTCATGTTCAAGACCTTCCAGGGCGTAACAGAGGATTCCAAGAACGAGATATATCTGCGCCCCGAAACTGCACAGGGCATTTTCGTAAACTTTGCAAATGTCCAGAGAACCACCCGTAAAAAGGTTCCCTTCGGTATTGCACAGATAGGCAAGGCATTCAGAAATGAGATCACCCCCGGCAACTTCATCTTCAGAACCAGAGAGTTCGAGCAGATGGAGCTTGAGTTCTTCTGCAAGCCCGGCACCGAGCTTGACTGGTTTGCATACTGGAAGCAGTTCTGCAAGGACTGGCTCCTTTCCCTCGGCATCAGAGAGGAAAACCTCCGTCTCCGTGACCATGACCCCGAGGAGCTTTCTCACTATTCCAACGCAACCACCGACTTCGAGTTTGTATTCCCCTTCGGCTGGGGCGAGCTCTGGGGTATTGCAAGCCGTACCGATTTTGACCTTTCCCGTCATCAGGAGGCTTCCGGCAAGAACCTTGAGTATGTTGAGAGCAATACCGTTGTTGACCCCGAAACAGGCAAGAACAAGGCTATCAACGAAAAGTACATTCCTTATGTTATCGAGCCGTCTCTCGGCGTAAACCGCTCCGCTCTTGCATTCCTTGTTGATGCATATGACGAAGAGGTTCTTGATGAGAAGGATACAAGAGTCGTTCTCAGACTGCATCCCGCCCTTGCACCTGTAAAGGCAGCAGTCCTGCCCCTTTCCAAGAAGCTTGAAGAGGGCGCATCCAAGGTTTATGATGTTCTTGCAAAGCACTTCAACGTTGAGTATGATGATGCAGGCGCAATCGGAAAGCGTTATCGCCGTCAGGATGAGATCGGTACTCCCGTATGCGTCACCTATGACTTCGAGTCTGAGACCGACGGCTGCGTAACCGTCCGCGACCGTGATACCATGGCTCAGGAAAGAATAAAGATCGAAGAGCTGGTTGATTATATCGGCGCAAAGATGACCTTCTAAGCAATTTCAGAAAAAGATTGCAGGTAGGAGGAACGCCGATGGAACAGAACGGACAGAAGAAAAATGTTCGTGTTACAGTGTCATTGACGCCTGACGATATATTCAGAGCAGAAAAAACATATTTCTCAAAGCGAAAGAAAGGTCAGCAGAGAAGGATAGTGTTCATGATAATGCTGACCCTCTTTCCCTTTGCAACATACCTGTTCGTATGGTGGTATATGCGGATAATGCGAGCAGGAGGATGGATTGACCTTGAGCCCCATCAGGTTGATGTGGTCACAATGGTGCTTGTGCTTGGCGCGATCACCGTTGCTGTGGCAGGAATAATATATCTTGTGATCCGACGCCGCAAGCTCAGGAGACATGTCCGACAGGGGCTTCAGTATCATGCATCGCTCTGTACCTATACCTTCGGAGAAGAAATCTCCGTTGTGACCCCCAGCAGGGAAAGCACAGTTTCCTATGGGGATATAAACGAGGTCATTGAGGATTATTACGGATATCTGATAGTTCCGCAGACCGGTGCGCTGCTGTATCTTCCCACCCGTGTACTCTACGGCGAAGACCTCGGCACCGTCAAGCAGCTGATACGCACAAAGCGTGCAGCAGCAAGAAAAAAGGCAGAGCAGAAAGGGGCATAATATGCTGTACATCACTCAGAGCACAATACTCAGATCCAAGGAATTTGAAGTAACTGATGAATTCAAGCGCAGTGTATGGGTAGTAAAGGGCTCGCTGCTTTCGGGCAACCGTATGCAGGTGTTTACCAACGGCGGAACCTTTGCTGCAGAAATTGAAAAGAAGAGCGGCTTTCTGGGAACAAAGTTTGAGATTTCTGTCAACGGTGTCCATTTTGACACAGTAAAGAAAAAGAACATCGCAACAGGCGTCAGATATGACATGACCAAGAGCGGCTGGAAGCTTGACGGAGATTACATCAAGGGTGAATACCGCCTGCTCACCGCCAAGGACGGACTTGTAATGACCCACAGCAAGAAGTGGTTCTCCTGGGGAGAGACCTATGTAGTGGAATCAAGCCGCAAGGAAGATGAACTCATGTGCCTCTGCGTGGCGCTCTGCATCGACTCTTCTTCCGAGATAAATGCACTTCTTTCATAAAAAATTTAAAAAAGATAAAAAAACACTTGACATTTGGCGAAACCCAATATATAATAACGAAGTCGCTTGAGGCAATAGCTTCTGACGACACGGGCTTACGGCCCAGTAGTTCAGCTGGTTAGAACGCTAGCCTGTCACGCTAGAGGTCGACGGTTCGAGTCCGTTCTGGGTCGCCAAATATGCTGATATAGCTCAGTAGGTAGAGCGCATCCTTGGTAAGGATGAGGTCTCCAGTTCGAATCTGGATATCAGCTCCAAAAACTCCTGAAACTTCGGTTTCAGGAGTTTTCATTTTATTCTCATATCAAACGCGATTCTTTTGTTGCCAAAATCCCGGATCGGTGTTAGAATAATGCTATACTGGAAATGGAGAGGATAAATATGAAGACAAAAGAACAGAACAGAGGCTTGCTGCGGCTGCTGGCGGTGCTTCTGGCAATGGCCGTTGCTGCGATTCTGGTCATGGGACTGTGTGGCTGCGGCGGAGAAAGTGAAGAGACAGCTGATTACAACGAAAGAAATAATGCATTCGGTGACAGCTATGTCAATCTTGAAGAGGAATTGGATTACAATTATGTCCTCAACAACAACACCATGAAATTTCATTATCCTGACTGCAGCAGTGCAGACGAAATCAAGGAAAAGAACAAGGAATATTACAACGGAACAAGGGATGAAATCATTGAAATGGGTTATGACCCATGCAAAAGATGCTGTCCGTGACAGATACCGCCTTACAGGATTCTGTAAGGCGGTTTTTAGTTATGAGACAAAGATACGCAACTGACTGCGATATTAGAATAGTTTCTTGTTTATAGTGATGAAATATCGGCAGTGGGAAGCAATTTATTGACTGTAACGGCAATTTCGCATATAATAGGTATAATAAAGATATTTTATGTTGGATATGTGTGCAAAATATGAGAAGGCGTGAAACGAAAGATTGAGTGCCGCTAAAAAAGCAACTTCATGGAATAAGAGGTAATGATTATGAAAGGCAAATGGAATATGGGCAAAAAAATGAGACAGACAGCACTTTGCGTTGCGCTGGCATTGCTTATGGCGGTGTCCGTGGTGACCAATATTTCCAATATTGCCCGCGCTGACGGCGGAGTATCGGAGCAGGTGCAGGTTGCCGATGATATTACAAATGTCAACGTAACAGGAACGACGCAGAACGTTCTTTATAACTGTGACGATTCTGCCGTTGCCCCTGCAGGCAGCAGCAAGCTGGAGGGCAATGAGTTTGATCTCGATCCCCTTGACAATGAAGCACTTGCATCCTGGGTCAATGATCTGAAGCTTGCCTATTACGGCGATGATGTGAATTATTACGAGTCTATAAAAGACCTTGTAACAGTACCCACAGGAAATAAGATCGAGGCAACAAAGCTTTCAAACAAGCTTCCAACCGGTGAAGAGGGTACAGTCAGAGCAACAGGCAATGACAGCGTATGGGAAGCGGAAAGCGGAACATATTACTATATCCGTTCCTATGACTATTATCGAAACGGCAATGTAGGGTACGTTGCTGTGGATGACAGCGGAAATGCTTGTATAAGCGAAGACAGATTCATCTGGAAGATAGTTGAACACACTGCGGAAGCGAGCGTTGAAGAAGGACTTATCAAGCAGTATATACTTATCCCCGAAACCGATGAGAATATGGCGCTTACAGTCGGGGCAAGGAATACACAGGCGACTGTCACTGCTATTACCGCTGACGAGGGAGTTTATTCACCCTCTGATGCTCAGCTTATCATTTTCGGCGACAACGGCGAGCAAAGCCTCAACGGAGTTACAACCGAAATTCTCAAAATGACCGGCACAGGTCACATGTTTGCCAATACCCTCAGAGTATCAAACGGACTGCTGATGAATTCCGGCATCAGCGGCGGCCACGTTGACCATATGTATCTGGAAACAGTAGTAATTCCCGAAATGGATTTCCCTGAGATTTCCTATACATGGAAATCCAGTAATCCTGAAATCGCAGAAATTTCCGATACAGGCTGGGTGAGAGTATATTCCGAGGGTGAAGTAACCTTCACCTGCACCGCCTACGCAGGAGCAGGTTTGACCGTAAAGGTCAGTGACACCATTCCCATGACCTATTCTTCATCCGTAACCTACAATTTTGACGAATATGAAATAAACGACGGCAAGCCCCTTACCGACACTAGTCTGACGGAGAATTTCCCTGCAGCAGGTCAGCCGGGCTCTGTGATGATAGAAAAGGATACAACCGATGTCAGCGCATACGATGAAACAGGCGTAGCCAGACTTCAGCTTGACCTTACCAGTATCGCAGGCGAGCAGCCTATTGATGTTGTGCTGGTGATAGACGTATCCCGAAGCATGGTGGATTTCTGGCGCCACGATGTTGTGTATACAAAATCAGATGTAGCAACAGTAGTCGATAACGACAGCTCAGAGGAAACCTACGCCTATTATAACTACTATATCCCTGCAGGTTATCTTGATAAATCCCAAAATCCCATAAAGCCCTATGACGAAGAGCCCGAGCCCATATATACATGGGACGGGAATATTGCTTACTACAGTGTGTATGAGTTTGACACCAATACATATACACTTTACGAACCCTCTGCAGTTTCAGGGGCAGAAGTAATCAGCGGCAGTGACTTTGTCAGTCAGGCAAGCACCATAGAGGGAATAGCGCCCGATGGGTACAAAGGAGTAACTCACACGGCTGAAGATGAGCAGCTTTTAAATTACAACAAGCTGAATGCAGCCAGAGAATCCGCAGCGACCTTTGTCAATACCCTTCTCACCTCAAGCCCCGAAAGCCGTGTGGCACTTGTACAGTTTGCAAACGATGACAAGAAGGATGACGGCAGCTACTACAGCATAAACTCCCGAGTGGTATCGGGCTTTACAGGAAACAGGGAAGAGCTTATTGACCTGATTTACAATAAAGCGGATGCCGATGACAATGTATACGCAAGAGAGGGCGCAGGCGGCGGTTATTACGAATACGACACAACCGGCGACGCCGTTGAAGCTGACATGACCGATGCAGGTATGACCCTTTCAAACCTCGGCGGCACCAACTACGGTATTGCCTTTGAACGCGCAGAGGAAGCTATAGCCGCAGACACTCAGGAATGGGACGGACGCCGCAGAATAGTAATATTCATGACAGACGGCGAGCCCAACACCGTGAACCTTGCAAACAGCCGTGAGGACTCTGTTTTTGGCAATGTTGATGAGGGCAACTATGTGTCCTATATGCTCAATTCAGACAGAAGCAAGAATACCGCTTCATGGAGCTACTTTGCTCTCCGCCGTCAGCTTCAGGCAAAGCTGAGACTTGAGGAGCAGGGATTTGAGATCATATCCGTCGGCTTCGACCTTGACAGCGACGGCACAGGCTATCTTGGTGTTTATACCGAAGATGACACCTATTCCGTTGACGGCAAGCAGTTTGACGTAAATCTTGCCGATGAATTCAACCATACAGGCAGCGATAAAGACCTTCTCGGTCTTGTGCGCAAGAAGATCGTTGAGAATGTTGCTACCTTTGACAGCAACCACTATTCCGTAGAAAAGAGCGGTGAGGACGGAAATCCCGACTACAGCGCCCTTAACGCGGAATATGAAAAGATCGCTGAATCCATAATCAGGGCAACAGAAAATGCGGTTGTAACCGATATAATCGGAGATAATTATGAGCTTCGTCTCCTGCCCTACAACAAGAACGGAACAGAGACAAAGTCAGAGATTATCATCACCGTCAACGATGTTTATTCAGAAGGCGACGGAACATGGGGCGAATATCTGTCCGATGCTGACATTATCGAGACAGTGACCTTCAGCGGAAGCAGTCTTGCGGACGGAATAAAGGTAACCCATACCTATATTGACGAAAGCGGAAAGCTTACAGAAAACGAAGAAATAATGACCGTAACCACTGAGGATTATGTAATCAACGGTCACTATTTCACCTATGACAGCGAAACAAAGACATTTGTCTGGAACGTAGGCGATGTTCCCGGCAAGCACTATTCCTTTGCCTACGATGTCTATCTCACAGGCTCAGACCCCGCTTATGAGCAGGCAATGGGCAGAACAGACAGCTCGTGGCAGAATGACGGCGAGGATACCGAATTTGCGGTTTCTGCATCTGACATGGTCACCAATGAGAATGCGGAAGTCGCATACACAAACTATATCGGCAACGACTGCCTGCTGACCTATGAGAAGCCCGACCTTGACTGGCAGACAACAAGCGTGTCGGTCGGCAAGGAGTGGAGCGACAGCAATAACGCAAAGGGAGCCCGTCCCTCAGAGGTTGAAATTCAGCTTGTTGCAGAGGTGCAGGGCGTAAAATCCGAGGTCTACGCTCCGATAACCCTTGACGCGGGCAATAACTGGGAATACACATGGGAAGAGCTTCCCATGTACAGTGACGGCTGTGAAATCACCTACACCGTAACCGAAAAGCCTGTAGAGTTCTACACTCCCGAATATTCTTCGGACAAAAACAGCTGGACAGTTACAAATAAGCTTGCCGCTTACAAGGTGACAGTAAAGTATGAGGATCTTTCAGGCAATACCCTTGCCCCTGACAACATCCCTTACAGCACACTTCTGCCCGAGAATGAGTATTATAACGTCATCGATGAGGGCTGCAGGTATCCCTCCGTTTCAAAGGATGATGTCAACTATACCTTCTATAAGGTCAAGGAAAACAGCGGTGATGAGAGCGGAAACATCACAGGCGACGTAACCGTAACCTATGTTTACGTTGAATGTAAGAAGCCCTCTGTAGTAAAGGCGGTTGATACAAGCACCGTTTACATTTCCGAGACTCCCGACAAAAAGAATTACTACATCAATTATACCATTACTGTAACCAACAACAGTGACTATCCTCTCATAAATGCAGAAGGAACAGATACCCTCCCCGAGGGACTTGAGTTTGTAAGCTCAGAAGGCAATGTTACCGCTGCATCCGATAAGAGGACTCTTGCGTGGAGCATTGACAGCATTGATGCAAAGGGAAATGCGCAGATTTCAGTCAGGGCGAAAATAACGGATATTTCCGTAGCGCTGCCTTATGAAAATACTGCATACATAACCGCAGCTGACTTTGTTCCCGAAGAAAACGGAACACCCATAGAGCAGGATTACAGCGGAAATCCCATTGAATCAAACAAGGTCAGCACCGACATCGTCAGACAGTACGATGTAACAGTAAAATACGTTGATACTGAGGGCAACACCATCCACAGTGACGATAAGCCCTACAGCACCCTTCTCAACGAGGGAACCCATTATGATGTGGTGGAAGAGGGCAGCAAGCTTTCTCATATCACAAATAACGGCGTGACCTACACCTTCCTTGAAATCATCGACAGAGCCGACGACAGCAGCGACGATGAGGAAGGAAACATCAGCAGTGATGTAACAGTCACCTATGTTTACGCCCGGTGCAAGGCACCGACCATTGACAAGGAAGTGGATTACAGGCAGATATATATTTCTGCACCCGTAAGCGAAACCGACTATATCATCACCTACACCATTACGGTGACAAACCCCAACTCCTTTGAGATGCTCAATGTTCAGTGCAGCGATCTCCTTCCCGAGGGACTTGAATTTGTACAGGCAGGCTCTGACAGCAGAGTAAGCGCAGGTGCTGACAGACGCACCCTTTCATGGAAGATAGACAGCATCGCAGGTTCTGACGATGAGATTATCACTGTCAGAGCAAAGATAACTGAAACCGCAAAGGCACCTTATGATAACTTTGCAGTCGTCAGTGCTGCCTCCTTCAATCCCGACAACGATGATAAGATCACAACAGTTGAGTACAGGGACAATCCCGATACTCCTGCGGATGAATCCGTAAAATCCAAGGTCGTCCGCACCGACGTATATATGACTCCCGAAATTACAAAGGCTGTTGACAAGCATCTTGCAGCGGTCGGTCAGGAGATAACATATACCGTCAGAGTGAAGAACACTTCAAGCGCACCGCTCTATAACCTCACAGTATCCGATACCATCCCCGAGGGTATGGAATTCGTGCCGAACAGTGAAGTGAATATATCTGTCCTCTACAACGCAGGAAAGCCTGAAGGCGCTGCAGGCGATACAGATGCAGCTGTTTCGGGAAGAGAGCTTACCGTTTACATACCTGCTCTGGGCAGATATGATACTGCAGAGATCACCATGAAGGTCACCATCACAGACGGCTCAAAGCTTGTTTACAGGAACACCGCATATATCGAAAGCGGTTATCTTGAGCCTGTGCCTGAGGGTACAGAACCTCCTGCAAGCGACGTTCCCGAAACACCTTCCAATGAGGTGGAAACAAAGATTGATGCAGATCCCTACATCACAAAGAGCGTTGATAAGAGCGCCGCAAGAGTCGGCGATACCCTTACCTACACACTGACAGTCACAAACAACACTGCAGATACTCTTTATGATGTAAAGGTAACCGACGCTGTGCCTGAAGGACTTGAGGAAATATCTGTCACAGGCGGCACCTATGATGCTGCATCGGGAACAGTGACATGGATAATTCCCACCGTGACACCGGGCGATACTGCCGTTACCTTTACCGCAAAGGCAGCATCAGAGACCGTCAGAACCTATACCAATACTGGCGTTCTTGTTGATGGTTATACCGATACAGACGGAGACGGAACCCGTGAGCATCATGAGTACAACAAGGACGACGATGCAGAGACAAAGATTATCGAAGATCCCGAAATCCACAAGGAAGTGGATAAGTCCCTTACCTTCGTAGGAGATACGATCAGATACACCGTTGAGGTAAGCAACCCCAACACGGATTTCGATCTTCACAATATTCTTGTAACCGATACTTTGCCCGAGGGACTTGAGTTTGTCAGTGCCACTGACGGAGTATCTCATGCAGCGGGCGTTCTGAGCTGTAATATCAGCGAGCTTGCAGTAGGCGATAAGACAGAGTTCAGAGTGACTGCAAGAATAAAGGACGGAGCAAAAGCCGTCTATTACAACACCGCATACATCACCGAAGCCACCGCCGACACAGACAGGGACGGCGATGCCGACGGAGATGACAGAAAGCTTGAGTATCCGGGCGGCATAAACCGTTCCGAGACTGTGGAAACCGATGTGCATTACGATCTTGTTATCGAGTACCGCGCAGAGAGCAGTGACGGAACAAAATTGAAGCCCGACTACACTCTGGTCGATCAGCGCAGAGGCACTGAGTACGATGTGAATTCTCAGATTCCCGACACCATTGTCGACGAAAACAAGGTTGTATGGGTGAAGAGGGAGATCACATCCGACAGCAGCGCAAGAGAAGGGGTATTCGACAGCGACAAAAAGATAGTTGTTATCTATGAGCGCTATGACAGCCTTTATTCTCTGAAAAAGTATGTAAGTGCTGATAACGGCGCTTCATGGCAGGATGATGAGGTAACCGTTGCTCCCGGAACAAAGGTGCTTTATAAGATAGTAATTGAGAACCTCTGCGGTCACGAGGTAAAGAACCTGACCCTTGGAGATATTCTCAATATGAACGGCAATAAGGTTGACGAGCCCGATGTATCGGCATTTGCCGATGAGTGCGGAACTACCCTTCCTGTTGAAGGCTGGCAGAGCGCACCCATTGAGTACACAATACCCGATACTGCCACAGGCGGAAATGTTTTCGTAAATACTGCAACCGTCAGCAATTCCGATGCAGATATTCCCGCAATCACCGATGATGCAACGGTAAAGATTGACAGAGATGACCATCTTTCCATCACCAAGACCGCACAGCTTGAGGCGGATGAGAACGGAAACAAGATTGCGGCAAAGGGTCAGCAGGTAGCCTTTGTGCTCCTTGTTGAGAATAAGGGCAATACAGTTCTTGGCAATATCCTTGTTATTGATGATACCTATGATGTTATCATAAAGGACAGCGAAGGCGACCACCTCATAGCAGCAGGCAATGTAATCAGAACCATTCCGGTGCTTTATCCCGGTCAGTCAGAGAGCATAACAGTCTACTTTGAAGTTCCCGAAACAGCAGAGGACGGAGCAAAGTATGATAACTACGCTACTGCAAAGATTATTGACAAGAGCGGAAACGACGTGCTCAGGGATGAGGACAATGATGTGATCGTTGTTGAAAATGTTGAGGCGAAGCTGTCAATCATCAAGACGGTCAACGGCACCGATAAGGTCGAGGCAAAGCCCGGCGATAAGGTGTACTTTGATATTACCGTTGTCAACACAGGAAATGCAGATGCAGAGAATGTTTACATCACCGATAAGATGCTGGTAAACGGTGAAGACACCGATGCCGAATGGGCTCTTGGCGGTGAGTGGACTGTCAGCGTGTCTGCAAGCGATTCAACCGTAGTGGCGAGCGGCATTGAGTGGACTGTGCCTGCAGGTACACCCAGCGATACCGACTTTACAAACGTGGTCCTTCTCTATAGCAGCAAGAAGGATGCTGAGGACGGAAAGAATCCCGTTTCTGAAGACAGAGCCGACGTAGTGACCGAGGCATCCTATGAGCTTGAAATCACAAAGGAAGCCAACGTTGATGTTGCAGCTCCCGGTGATAAGCTCACCTATGCAATCGCCGTTACAAACAAGAGCAATGCAGCTATTGAAAACATCTCCGTAACAGACCTTCAGCCGGGACAGTGGGGAACACTGCCTGTAAAGACTGAAAGCGGCAGGGATGTTGAAGTGACGGTCGATGAGGACAATATTCTGAATATCAGCAGGCTCGAGCAGGGCGATGTTCTCTGGCTTACCTTCATTTATGATGTGCCGTCGGACTATGATGAGGATGTTGTTGCAAACACCGTAAGGGCGGAAGCTGATACTCCCGATGGAGAAACCGAGGACGAAGCCACCGAGCACACAAAGATACACATCAATGCTCTCGAAGTTACAAAGGAAGCACACTGCGAAGAAATCTACGCAGGTGAAAAGATTCTTTACGTTATCACCGTGACCAACACAGGGGAAGAGGTTCTTGAAAATGTTGTGGTCACAGAGAAGCTTGATGTCAGTGTTCAGAAGGAATATGTAAAGGATGCAGAGGGCGAGCTTTCTGAAACCGACCTTTCTGCAGACAGCATCAGCGCGACTGACATAAGCGCTACCGATCTGGTCATAGGCTTCATCGAGACCCTTGAACCTGAGGAGAGCAGAGTATTCTATGTTGAGTACGAAGTTCCGAAGGATGCAAAGGTGGGCGATAAGATCTGGAACACCGCATCAGCGGTTGCTGACGGCGGACATGAGGACAGCGCAAGCGATGAGGTAGAGGTTATTGAATATGTTGAGCGTGATTACTCTCTTGCAATTTCAAAGACCACTACAGCCAAGATCGTAAAACCGGGTGATAATATAACCTACCTGATAACCGTAACCAACAAGGGCAAGGATGACCTTACTGAGGTTGTGGTCACCGATTCTCTGGATGTCGTATACGGCGGAGCATCCTGCAAGGCAGGCAGCGCCCTTGCAACCTTCGACCTCCTCAGAAGCGGAGAGAGCAAGATTCTGAATGTAAGCTATGTTGTACCCGAGGGTTACAAAGGAAAGAGCCTTGTCAATACAGCCTATGCCGATTCCAAGGAAACAGACAAGGTGGAATCCTCCGCATCCGTTGACCTGCGCAATCCCGAAATCGAGCTGACAAAGACTGTCAACTCAAAGAACGTAACCGCAGGTGAAAGGGTTTACTACAAGCTGATAGTAACCAATACAGGCAACTGTAATCTCACCGATGTGGTTGTACAGGATACCTCCGTCGGCTACAAGGTTACAATTCCCAGCCTTGCTCCCGGCGATACATGGGAATCTGCAGACGGAGCGCTGAGCTATCTGTTCTCAGGTGACTCAACTGTAGGCACATCCTTTACCAACAATGCAACCGTATTCAACGCAGAGGTAAAGGGAGTGGCATCCACAGTGTCAACAGTAAAGACTCCCAGCCCGGGATACACCGCACCCAACACAGGTGACACATCAGACAAAACCGATTCAGCCGTGGCGGCCATCGCAGCTGTATCCCTTGTGATGATGCTGGCACTTGGCGCGGTTATCATTTACAGACGCAGAAAGACCAAAGCACAATAACCAATAAATGCAGGTTTCCTCCGTCGGGGGGGAACCTGCATTGTCTGTTTCTTGACACAAAACAGCATAAATGGTATTATTATGCTATCAAATGCTTAAAAGAGGTGCAGAATTATGAAGCAGCTTAAAGGCAGCACAAATTCCGATATGCAGCAGTCATATGAATACAGAGAGACAGTATGCACAGTCAGCGCAGACGGCGATGCCAAAAAGAGAAAAAAGGATACCGCAGCCTATATAATCTTTTCCCTGCTGTCGCTGGGATGCTGTGTACTGGGAGTCATGTCCCTTGAAATGGTAAACTCTCTCAGACTGCTGTGCATGATTCCTGCAGGACTGGGTATAGTTTTTGCGATACTCGGAAAGAAGAAAAAAAGCGGAGTTCTGTCGATAATGGCGCTTGTGTTCAGCATAATCTGTGCTGTTACAGTCTGCTCCATATCTCTCGCCTGTGTCTGCGTCAGAGAGGCAGCAAGCGAGGTTTCCAACGAATATGTAGAGCCTTATGTTGAGAAGTTTGAGAAATGGGCGAGCAAATTCGGTTTTCTGGAAAAATTCTTCGGGAGTGAAAAATAAATGCTTCCATTTATAAATATATTCGGACTTGAAGTGCCAATGTACGGCACGATGATCATTACCGGAGTGATACTGGCAGTGATTCTTGCGGTGTACAGGGCAGGAAAGAATCCTAGGGTAACAAGACTCGATATGTTCACAGGGGCAATGATAGTTTTCATTGTGTCCATCCTTGGGGCAAAGATACTTTATCTGCTGACTGAATTTGACTTCTACTGCGGCAACTTCAACCTGCTGCTGAATGACCCTGTGGAGTATTTCAGCAATCTTGCAGGAAGCGGATTGGTTTTCTACGGCGGATTTATCGGCGGTGCTCTCGGTCTTATCGGTTACTGCCGTGTTTTCAGGCTGAATATTGTCGATTATTTTGATGCCGCGATTCCAAGCATCCCCCTGGCGCACGCCTTCGGCAGAATAGGCTGTTTCTGTGCAGGCTGCTGCTACGGAAAGGAATCGGAAGAGTTTGGAATTGTATTCACCAACGCACTGACAGGGGTATCTTCCACGGATAAGGTTATCCCCACACAGCTTATCGAAGCAGGCTTCAACCTGATTCTATGTCTGGTGCTGATACTTTCTGCAAAGCGCGTGCTGAAAAGGGGTACCCTGACGGGATTGTACATGGTTTGCTATGGCGTGTTCCGTTTCTTCAATGAATACCTCAGAGACGATGAGATACGCGGCGCATTTCTGTGGTTCTCAACTTCCCAGTGGATAAGCCTTGTGCTGATAATACCCGTTGGCATACTGCTCCTCTGCGGAATAGGAGAGAAGCTTTCGGCAGGAAGAAAAAAAGAGGAAGAGGAGACAGAGAGTGCCTAGATTCTTTATTGATAAGTCTGCGGTAAGCGGAAAGCTTGCGGTGATCGAGGGCGAGGATGCCGCGCATATTTCAAAATCCCTGCGCATGAGAGTGGGAGAAAAGCTCACACTCTGCGACTGCGAGGGAACTGATTACGAATGTGCAATAGAAGGGTTCTGCGATGGCAGCGTGACCCTTAAAATAGAAAATGAAATACCCACAGTCAGCGAGCCTGACTGCAGGGTGACACTGTATCAGGGGTATCCGAAGGCGGACAAGCTGGAGCTTGTTACCGAAAAAGCAGTCGAGCTGGGAGTATCTGAAATAGTGCCTGTGCTTATGACCCGTTCCATTGCGCGCCCTGACGAAAAGAGCGCGGCAAAAAAGAGCGCAAGACTTCAGCGTCATGCCCTTGAAGCGGCAAAGCAGAGCGGAAGAGGGATAATTCCTCAGGTTTCCGATATGATAAGCTTCAATGAACTGCTAAGGCGCGCAGCAGGCCATGAACTTGTCATCACCTGCTACGAGGCAGGGGGCGAACCGCTGCGTACTTTCATGGGAGGTGCAAAGGATATAGCTGTAGTAATCGGACCTGAGGGCGGGATTTCTGAAAAGGAAATTGAAGCCCTTACCGAAGCAGGGGCAAAAATCGTAACCCTCGGAAAGCGCATCCTGCGTACAGAGACCGCCGCAATCGCAGCAATCACTGCTGTCATGTACGAGACAGGCAACATGGACAAATAAAGTTTAGGTCAAGCCTTTTCAAAGGCTTGCAGTTTCCAAAGGCAGCAAATCGAAGATTTGCATGACCTTCTGGCAGGAGTTTGAGGACAGCGTCCACAACTGTTCATAAACAACAAAGCCTCGGGCATTGCCCGAGGCTTTAATAATTACTGATTTACTCAACAGTAACAGACTTTGCGAGATTTCTGGGCTTATCAACGTCCAGACCTCTTGCAACGGATACATGATAAGCAAAAATCTGCAGGGGGATGATAGCGCCGATAGCGCGCACAAATGAATCGAGAGCGGGAATTTCAATAAGATTGTCATAAACAGTCTTGTCGACTTCCTGACCTTCTCTTGTCAGCAGAATGACATTAGCACCTCTTGCCTTTACTTCCTTTGCGTTGCTGACGGTCTTTTCGAAAAGCTCGTCGCTGGAAGCGATTGCAATGACAGGTCTGCCGGGCTCGATGAGGGATATGGTGCCGTGCTTCAGTTCGCCTGCAGCATAAGCCTCGGAGTGGATATAGGAAATCTCCTTGAGCTTGATAGAAGCCTCCCAGCAGAGAGCGCAGTCAACACCTCTGCCGATAAAGAACAGATTCTCATTGTCCTTGTAATCGTAAGCAAGCTTCTTGAATTCTTCCTCGCGGTCAAGAATTGACTTGATATCCTCGGGGAGGGAGAGAAGGGCATCTGCACATCTCTGAAGCTTTGCAGCATCGCAGCTCTTTCTGTCAGAAGCAAGTCGCAGAGCCATCATAAGCAGTACCGCAACCTGACAGGTGTAAGCCTTGGTGGTTGCAACAGCGATTTCGGGACCTGCCCAGGTGTAGAGAACGATGTCCGCCTCACGGGCAATGGAAGAACCTACAACATTGACAATGGCAATGGTGGGAATATTGTTTTCCTTTGCGATTCTGAGAGCTGCCAGAGTATCGGCAGTCTCGCCGCTCTGGGAGATAAGCACAACAGCATCGCCCTTGCGGAAAACGAGATTTTCGTATCTGAATTCAGAAGCGATCTCAACCTGAACGGGAATACGGGCGAGCTCTTCGATGAGATGCTTGCCTGCCATACCTGCGTGCATTGCACTGCCGCAGGCAACTATGTAAAGGTGATCGATCTCTGAAAGGTCGGGCATTTCCTTCTCAAAAATACCTGCAATGCCGTTTGCCATACGGGGAACGATAGTATCCGTAAGAGCCTTGGGCTGCTCGTGAATTTCCTTGATCATAAAGTGAGGATGACCGCCCTTTTCAGCAGCGGAAACGTCCCATGTAGCGGTGAAAATCTCTTTTTCAATGGGCTGACGCTCAGAATCGAGAAGCTCAACGCCGTCGCCGGTGATGATTGCAAGCTCATTTGTATCCAGCAGATAATACTTGTTGGTATGACTGAGGATAGCGGGGATATCGGAAGCAATGAAGTTTTCGCCTTCACCGAGACCTACGATAAGGGGACTGTCCTTGCGGATAGCGTAGAGGGTATCGGGAATGTCAGTAAAAAGGATTCCCAGTGCATAGGAGCCGCGAATCTCAGCAACTGCCTTGAAGATAGCCTCGATAGGGTCGCCGTTGTAATACTTGTCGATAAGGTGAGCTGCAACCTCAGTATCGGTTGCAGAAACAAAAACATGACCTTCCTCAATAAGCTGAGCCTTGAGGTGAGCGTAGTTTTCGATAATGCCGTTGTGGACGAGGGTAACTCTGCCGCAGGCATGGGGATGGCTGTTGATGTCAGAGGGCTCACCGTGGGTAGCCCAACGGGTGTGACCGATTCCGAGATTGCCGACGGGAGAATGAGTTTCCTTCATCTTGTTTTCAAGGTCCGCCATGCGACCCTTGGATTTGACGGTAATAATCTTGCCGTCCTCAAAAACGGAGATACCGGCAGAATCATATCCGCGGTACTCGAGCTTTTTCAAGCCTTCAACAAGGATATCGGCAGAGTTGTTCTTGCCGATGTATCCAACAATTCCACACATTAAATAAAAACCTCCAAAAATTCAGCAAAACAAAGCCTCTTCAAGGGGAAGGGGTTGTTCTGCAATCAAAAAATACCCGGCAATGTACGCACCTTTGTTGGCAGATTTCTCTGTGTCTTTAAATGCGTACTTGCGGCACTATGCCGGAGGGCGCCGGAGGGCATCCGCCGAAAATTCGATAACCCTCTTCCTCGTCAACCGCAGCAGGAACACATACGGTCCAGGCGCTTATAACAGAAATTTTGAAAGATTATTACCTCCTTTACGTTGTTCGGAACACAATGCCCGACTGTATGCAAGGATTATATCATAACTAAAACATCTTGTCATTCGTTTTTTGAAATATTAACAATCTGTACAAAATATAGTGTTCTATTTACTATTTTGGAAGAATGTGTTAGTATATGTATATAATCAGCGCCCTGTTATACAATATTCAAAAGGGTGCCGAGATGTGAAAAGGAGACAAAAATCAATGAAAAAGCTTATAAGATTACATGTTGAAGGCATGGCATGCGGACATTGCACCGCAAATGTTGAAAAGACCCTTACCGCAGCAGGGGGAGAGGGAGCAAAGGCATCTCTTGAAAACAAGACTGCAGAAGCAATGTTTGATGAGAGCGTCAATGCAGCTGAGATAATAGAAAAGATCGAAGCACTGGGCTTTGATGCATCCGAAGCATAATTAAGAAGTTGTAGGGGCGAGCATTGCTCGCCCGTAATCTTAGATTTAAGAAAGGAAAACTGAAATGGCAAAACAGATAAGACTTAAGGTTGGTGGAATGAGCTGTGCTGCATGCTCTGCACGAGTGGAGCGTGTGCTTAAAAAGCAGGGCTGTCAGTCGGTCAGCGTAAATCTTGCGTCCGGAGTAACGATTATTTCCGGCTACGATGGTGAGATAGAAAAGCTTACAGGCGCAATAGAAAACGCAGGCTTTACAGTGGTCGATGAAACAGAGAAAAGCAATGACGAAAAAAAGCAGAAACTCGCCCTTACGGAGCTTATAATATCAATACTGCTGTCGCTGCCGCTGATGGTCGGAATGATACTGCATTTCATCCTTGGAATGGATAACCCCGTGGTAACCTTCCTGCACAACCCGTGTTTTCAGCTTCTGCTGGTGACCCCTGTGCAGTTTGTTATCGGCAGAAGATTCTATATCGGTGCCTGCAAGGCGCTGAGCCACGGATACGCAAATATGGATGTGCTGGTGGCACTCGGCACCACCGCAGCCTATGCTCTCAGCGTGTACAACCTGATAGAGGGCAACATTCACGGCATGGAGGGGATGTATTTTGAATCCTCGGGAATGGTAATAACCCTTGTGCTGCTGGGCAAATATTTTGAAACAAGCGCAAAGAGAAAGACAAACGAGGCGGTTTCCTCGCTGCTTGCGCTGAAGGCTGACAGAGTAACGGTTATCAGGGACGGCGAAAACGTCGAAATCGATATAAACGACCTTGCAAAGGGCGATATTGCGCTGGTCAGAGACGGAGAAAAGATTCCCTCTGACGGAGTTGTTATCGAAGGCAGCGCAGATATTGACGAATCCATGCTTACAGGAGAAAACATGCCTGTCTCACGGACAGTGGGCGACAGCGTCACAGGTGCAACAATATGCACCTGCGGAGTTATAAAGGTTCGCATAGAAAAAATCGGCTCCGAGACAGTCCTTGCAAGAATCATTGATATAGTAGAAAAGGCGCAGACCTCAAAAGCCCCCGTACAGCGCCTTGCAGATAAGATTGCAGGAATATTTGTACCCTGTGTTGTGGGCGTGGCACTGCTGACCCTGGCAGGCTGGCTAATTTTCGGCAGCGCAGGAACAGAGGACGCCATAATTAAAGCCGTAGCGGTGCTGGTCGTTGCCTGCCCCTGCTCCCTTGGACTTGCAACACCCACAGCGGTAATGGTGGGTACAGGCCTTGCGGCAAAGCACGGAGTGCTGTTCAAGGGCGGAGAATATATAGAGCGCGCAGCCGCTGTCAATGCTGTGGTTTTCGATAAGACAGGCACCCTTACAATGGGCAAGCCTGAGGTCACCGAGATAGTGACAGAGATGGATGAAAATGAGCTGGTCCGCCTTGCTGCAAGCGTTGAAAGCGCAAGCGCACATCCTTTGGCAAAAGCGGTTTGCGAATACGCACAGGAAAAGGGGATTTCTCTTTCCGAATATTCAGATTTCACCTCTGCCGGCAGCCGCGTCTCTGCTGAATGTGAAGGCAGAAAGATAGAAATAGGCTCACCTGAAATCATTTCTGCTGAAAGCTACAGCGAAAAGGTCGCAGAACTTGAAGCTCAGGGAAAAACCGTTGTTGTATACGCTGAAAACGGCAAGGCTATGGGAATAATCGCCATTGCCGATACAGTCCGCGACGGTGCTTTCCAGGCAATAGAGTCCCTTGAAAAGCACGGAATAAAGACCGTTATGCTCACAGGCGACAACGAGCGTGCGGCAAAATTCGTGGCGGGCAATCTCGGAATCAACGAAGTGCGCAGCAGAGTAACGGCAGAAGAGAAGCCTGAAACCGTCAGGGAAATAAAGGGCAGCGGCATGGTGGTTGCCATGATCGGAGACGGCATAAACGATGCACCTGCGCTCTCTGAAGCGGATGTTGGATTCGGAATGGCAGGGGGCAGCGACATTGCAGTTGAAACTGCGGATGTCACCGTTATCCGCCGCGAGCTGACAGCTGTGCCTGATGCACTGCTGATCGCAAGACATACCATGAGAAAAATCAGGCAGAATCTTTTCTGGGCGTTTATCTACAACATCATCGGAATCCCCCTTGCAGCATTCGGCGTTTTCAGCCCTGTAATTGCAGGTGCAGCCATGGCAATGAGCTCGGTGTGTGTTGTCACAAACTCCCTTTCTCTTCGCAGATACAATCCCGGAAGGAACAGATAGTATGACCGATGCAAAGCTAATATATCAGAAACCGAAAAATGAAGAGGAGCTTCGCTCCTGTGCGATTTTCCAGAGAAAGCTGTTTGAGATTCTGGTAAAGGACTGCGGTCTGATGTGGGATGAGATACTTTTCCCCTGTGCAGATTCCCGAAGCGTAACTGTCGCACAGTCGCTGGGAGAAACTTCGGTGTTCGGCTCTCATGCAATAATCAGCATTTCAGACGGATGGAAGCTTGAAGCTGCGGCAAAATCCGCTGCAGAGCAGACGGGCTGCAGCGTTGCCTACAGAATAAAGGAGCTGGACGGAGAGCCTGACGCAATTGAAAAGGCTCTGAAAATATCCCTTTCAGGCTTTGAGGGCTTGCTTATATGCGGGGATTTTTCATCCCTTGCAAAGGGCAGCGATGAAAACTGGAAGATTAGAGATATTTCGAGAAAATTCCTGTCCTTTATCGAAACGGCAAATGACAGAGCAGGAAAGAGCTTTGCAGGAATACTGGGCGGACGGGCTGTATTCTCGGCAGGAGAAGAGCGGTCGGAGAGAATTTCCGCACTGTACGAATCAAAAACAGGCACAAAATCAAAGATTAAAATTCACAAAGCAGTAAGAAGGGCATAGGTATGAAGGATAGAGGCTACCCGATAGTAACAGTAACCAGGAAGGCGGAAAACTCCCTTTTGAAGGGTCATCCGTGGGTTTATGACACTGAAATCGTCGCAGAGGACAGAGGTTATGAGGATGGCGATATTGTCAATGTGGTAAATGCCAAGGGCAAGTATCTCGGCACTGCATTTATAAACCGCAACTCAAAAATCCGCCTGCGAATTTTCTGCAGAAATGCAAACGAAAACCCCGACGAGCTTTTCTGGCAGAGAAGAGTGCGCCATTCTCTTGAGTTGCGTAAAACCGTGATGGGTGAGCAGTTTTCAGCCTGCCGTCTTATCTTTGGAGAGGCTGATTATTTCCCCGGTCTCACCGTTGACCGATTTGAAAATGTGCTGGTGGCACAGACTCTTTCCCTTGGTACGGAGAGGGTCAAATCGGTGATTTTCTCGGCGTTGCTGGATGCACTTTCGGAAATGGGCGAAAATGTGACAGCAATTTATGAACGCAACGATGTAAAAATCCGCGAGCTTGAAGGAATGGAGCAGTATAAGGGCTGGTACACCGAAAACGGCATAGAAGCGGGTGACAGCACCGAGGTTATAATCACCGAAAACGGCATCCGCTACTATGTGGATATCGAAAACGGACAGAAAACAGGCTATTTCCTTGACCAGAAGCTCAACCGTGCCGATGTCGGCGCCTTTGCAAAGGGCAAAAAGGTCCTTGACTGCTTTACTCATACCGGCTCCTTTGCACTCAATGCCGCAAAGGGCGGAGCGCTGTCGGTGACTGCGGTGGATATTTCAGAGGAAGCAGTGCAGCAGGCAAAGAGAAACGCAGAGCTCAACGGACTGCAGGATAACATGAGCTTTGTCTGTGAGAATGTATTCGACCTTCTGAGCAACATGAAGCCAAACGGCGAATATGACTTTATAATCCTTGACCCTCCTGCATTTACAAAGTCCCGTGCTACTCTCAATAACGCCATAAAGGGCTACAAGGAAATAAATCTGCGCGCAATGAAGCTGCTCCCAAAAGGCGGTATACTTGCCACCTGCTCCTGCTCGCACTTTATGACCGATGAGCATTTCAGGGAGATGCTTCACAGTGCCGCGGCGGATGCAGGAGTAAGCCTCAGACAGCTCAAAGCATCCCAGCAGGCACCTGACCATCCCATAATGTGGAATGTACCCGAAACCGACTACCTCAAGTTCTATATTTTCCAGATTGCATAATCTGTAAACAATTTAAGAATCATTAGACATAATATTGTTATTTGCAACTTTTTGTGTTATAATCACCCAAACTGTAAGAGTTTATCTTTTTGTTGCCGAAAGTAGGATATAGATAATGAAGCTGAAAAAATTACTGGCTATAATAATTGTGTTTGCCGTTGCGGTATCAACCTGTGCGCTGACTGTACTGGCGGCAGCGGATGTTGACTTTACTCTGCACCCTGTCACCGAGGAGGTAAGTGAGTTTGCACCGGGCAATGAGGTAACCCTTGAGGTGTTTGTAACAACCCAGACCTCCAATGGCTACGACAGCTTTACCCTTGAAATCGAATATAACGAGGATGTTCTTGTGTACAGTGACACAGCCTTTGATGAAGGGGGCTGCAAGGGCAGCGCATCCAACGGTATCCTGACCCTTACCTACACAAACCCCGAGGGGGTCAACTCAAAGCTTGGCGACAAGGACGTAATCATAGTAAGGTTTACTGTTCTTGAGGGCGCACCGGGCGGCGAAACAGGCTTCAAGGCGACGGTCAAGACCTGTACCGGCAAGAACACCGCAGGAACCACCACCAACAGAAGTTACGCAAAGATCAACGAGAGATTCATTACCATTGCGGATATTTCCGCAGATACAGGAACAAAGGAATCAGACAGTGATTATTCCGATATAATCACAAACCTTACCGGTAATGAAAAGGACGAGGTTTCCAGCGTTGTTACCGTTGTGAAGAAAACAGGCATGCCTGTTTTCTGGGCGATAGTGCTGATGCTTCTGGCTTTCGCAGGCGGACTTGTGGTCGGATATAAGATCTGTGAGAACCGCGGCGGCTCAGGGGGCTTCAGAAGACGCTACGATGATATTGAAGATGAGGACGATGAAGAGCTTCCCACCTTCAAGAGAAAGCAGCCCATGCGCAAGCCCGCCCTCGAGGATGAGGATGACAGCGATTTTGATACATCCTATTTCGGCAGAGCCAGCGAAGTCAGCATAGGCTCCGACTTCTTCAGCAGATACGAGGATGAATCCTCAGGCTTTGAAGAGGAAGAGCCTGAGACAGAAATTCCTTCAGTATTCAGCGAGTTTGACGAGGATGACAGAGGAATGCCGGCATCCTTCTTCCCGAGAAATTACGCAGGCAGAAGAGATGTTCAGGATGATGACGGCTTCGGCTCCTTCGATTTTGAAGCAGCGGAATCAGGCGCAAAGGCTGATGCAGCATTCAACTTCAGCTTCAGCGACGATGATTTCAGCGATGACGACGGCGGCTACGGCGATGAAGATGACTTCGGCGACGATATGGATATCATTCTGAGAAGAAGATAAAAAAGTAACGGGAGTGTGCAAAGCACACTCCCGTTAAAAATAATCTGAAAGAGGAAGAAAATATGAGTATAAGAAAAGCGGGAACTGCAGATTTTGATATCGTAAAGAAAATCACCTCTGAAACAATAAAAGCAATATATCCCCACTATTACCCCAAGGGTGCCGTGGAGTTCTTTTTAAATCACCACAACGATAAAAATATTATCAGCGACATAGAGTGCGGAAGGGTTTTCCTTTGCGTTGATACAAATGAAAATGCAGTAGGCACAGTCACACTCAATGAAAATGAGATAGGTCGTCTTTTTGTTTTGCCTGAGTATCAAGGGCATGGCTATGGACGTGAGCTTCTCGACTTTTCTGAAAAGGCGGTGTCAGAAGAATATGACTCGATTGTATTGCACGCATCTTTGCCTGCAAAGAACATATACCTGAAAAGAGGGTTTAAAATAGCAGAGTCCCATGTTATCAATGCTCCCTATGGAGATTTTCTCTGTTATGATCTGATGATAAAGAATTAAAAATTCAAGCCGCCTGCTATCAACAGGCGGCTTAGCTTGTCAAAAAAGTGTGTTTTGGTATAAAATGCGAAATATCAGTCTCGGCTTTATTATGCCTTCTCCTTGAGGAGAAGGTGGGTTTTGCGTAAGCAAAAGTCGGATGAGGTGGTAAACCAAAATCAGTCGATTGTGCTTGCACAACATAAGCTCTCTCCTCAAGGAGAAGCATATCACGAAACATTTATTATTAATATCTTTCTGTAAGATGTATTAGTTATTTGATATTACTGTAATATCAATCCTTTACATATTCCGCAATATCATTCAGTGTACAATCAAGAGCGGCACAGAGTTTGTTCAATGTTTTTGTCTCAATATTTTCATTAGCACGAAGCCGTCTGATGGTTTTGCTGTCAATGCCGCATTTCTCTCTGAGCTGATATGTGGAAATACCTTTTTCTTTCATCGTCTCCCACAGCTTGTTATAAATAATCATCTGATCGCCCCCATATTGAAAAATACGCCACTTTTGATTTCTGTCAAAAGTGGCGTTAAAAACTACCCAATCATATCATTCATGTCATAAAGACCTGCCTTCTGACCTTTCATGAAGACAGCGGCATTTACAGCACCTGCTGCAAAAACACCCTTGCTGCCTGCGGAATGGGAAATAGTCAGAACTTCGTCATGACCTGCGAAGATAACATCGTGCTCACCAACGATAGTGCCGCCGCGGATAGCATGAATACCGATCTCCTCCTTCTCTCTCTTACGGCGTACGCTGTGGCGGTCGTACTCGTAACGGGAGGGAATGGTGCGCTCCTCTGCAATAGCATCAGCAATCATAAGAGCAGTGCCGCTGGGAGCATCGATCTTTTGGTTGTGATGCTTCTCAACTATCTCAATATCAAAGTTTTCACCTAGAATATTGGTAGCCTTTCTTGCAAGTGCAATCAGGAGATTAATACCCAGAGACATATTTCTGGAATAGAATACAGGGAGTTTTTCGGCTGCAGCCTTTATCTCGGCAACCTGACTGTCGGAATAGCCTGTGGAGCATATGACAACAGGCATATTCTTGTCCTCTGCATAGCCGAGCATATCGGAAAGCAGGGAAGGGTGGGAGAAATCAACGATAACATCAGCCTCAGCGGAAATATCGCTTATCTTGCTGTAAACCTGATAGCCGCAGAGACAGTCTGTGCGCATATCAACACCTGCAACGATAACGCAGTCATCGCGCTCTTCCACAAGCTTGCTGATAACGTGACCCATCTTGCCGTTGCAGCCGCAAAGAATTATTTTAGTCATTTAAAACTTCCTCTCAATTAATCAATGATTAATTTGAAAATAGTTATGGCTCCCTCTGATGAGGGAGCTGTCAGCGAAGCTGACTGAGGGAGAGAATACAAAACTTTTGCCTGCGAATTGAGCAGACCCCTGATAAAAGGGAGATATTATATCATAACCCAAAGGCGAAAGCCTTTGGGTTATAAATATTATTAAACAAGAGAATGAGCCTTGAGCACATTGTAAAGAGCAGCCTTCTTGTCGTCGTCCATCTCAACGAGGGGCAGACGGCAGGGACCGACATTGAGTCCCATCATGTTCATGGCAGCCTTTACGGGGATGGGATTGACATCCCAGAAGAGAGCCTTGCAGAGATCGAAGTACTCAAGCTGAAGCTTTCTGGACTCCTCAATCTTGCCCTCGAGGTAGAGAGCAGCGATGTCATGAGCAGCCTTGGGAGCAACGTTGGAAAGAACGGAAATTACACCCTTGCCGCCGCAAGCCATGATAGGCAGGATAAGATCATCGCAGCCGGAGTAGATGTCAAGGTCATCGCCGCAGAGACGTGCGATTGCAGTAACCTGAGAAACATTGTCAGAAGCTTCCTTGACAGCAACGATGTTGGGAAGCTCAGAGAGAGCCTTGCAGGTCTCAGGGAGAATATTCACGCCTGTTCTGCCGGGAACACAGTAAAGGATCATAGGCATATCGCAGGCCTTTGCAATAGCAGTAAAGTGAGCAATAAGACCCTTCTGGGAAGTCTTGTTGTAGTAGGGAGTGATCTGCAGGGAAGCATCTGCACCAAGCTGCTGAGCTTCTTTGGTAAGCTCGATTGCAAAAGAGGTGTCGTTGCTGCCGGTGCCTGCAATAACAGGAACTCTGTGATCAACTATCTCAATTGTTCTTTTGACGACATTGAGATGCTCTTCAAGGCTGAGGGTGGAGCCCTCACCGGTGGTACCGCAGGAGATAATGGAATCGGTACCGTTTTCGATCTGCATCTCGATGATCTTTTCAAGACAATCGTAATTTACGGAAAAATCATCGTTAAAGGGGGTTACGAGCGCAACGCCTGCGCCGGTAAAGATAGTGTTCTTCATGGAAATAACCTCCTGATATGAAGTCTAAGATCAGATCCAGCCCTCAGCGCAGAGAAGCTCTGCCATAAGGACGTTGCCGCCTGCAGCACCGCGGAGGGTGTTGTGGGAGAGGCAGACAAACTTGTAGTCATACTGAGTGTCCTCGCGGAGACGACCGATGGAGATAGCCATACCGCCTTCAAGCTCTCTGTCGAGCTTAGCCTGGGGACGGTTCTCCTCCTCGAAGTAGTTGAGGAACTGCTTGGGAGCATGGGGAAGCTCAAGCTCCTGAGGTCTGCCTGCATAGGTAGCCCAGAGTGCCTTGATCTCTTCGATGGTGGGCTTGTTCTTGAACTTTACGAAAACAGCAGCGGTGTGACCGTCAGAAACGGGAACTCTCAGGCACTGAGAAGTGATCTGGGTCTCGGTATCGAGAACGATCTGATCGTTTTCGATCTTACCCCAAACCTTGAGGGGCTCGATGTTGCTCTTCTCTTCCTCACCGCCGATGAAGGGGATAAGGTTATCAACCATCTCGGGCCAGCGCTCAAAGGTCTTGCCTGCGCCGGAGATTGCCTGATAGGTGCATGCGAGAACCTGCTCGATACCGAACTTGCGGAGGGGATGGAGAGCGGGAACATAGCTCTGGATGGAGCAGTTGGACTTGACAGCGATAAAGCCGCGCTTGGTGCCGAGACGCTTTCTCTGAGCATTGATGATCTCAGCGTGCTCGGGGTTGAGCTCGGGAACGAGCATGGGAACGTCGGGGGTCATACGGTGAGCGCTGTTGTTGGACATAACAGGGCACTCACGCTTTGCATAAGCCTCTTCAAGAGCCTTGATCTCATCCTTCTTCATGTCAACTGCGCAGAAAACGAAGTCAACAAGACCTACGATGGTGTCGATGTCAGCAGTTGCATCGTAAACATTGAGGTCAGCCATGGTCTCGGGCATGGGAGTCTTCATGACCCAGCGCTCGCCGACAGCTTCGCGATAGGTCTTGCCTGCGGAACGGGCGGATGCTGCAAGAGCAGTGACCTTGAACCAGGGATGACCGTCAAGCAGAGTTGCAAGTCTCTGACCAACCATACCGGTTGCGCCGATGATGCCTACATTGTAAGTTTTCATAATTAACAACCTCCAAAAGGATTAAATAAACAAAAAAACCGGCTTGAATACCGGTCATCATTTTACTATAATAAGAGACGTTGAAACCAACGCAAAAGCTTCGATAGCTCTCCATCATATAAAATGATGACAGTCGTACCGCTGTTAAACGATAAAACCAGGATAGTGCGTGCCAAGCGACCACCTTCGGCGACGCAGCCTTTCAGATCGGGTCACAGGCTTCTGGCAAACCTTACCGAAGATACTCATCTGAACGTCGCACCTCTATTCGAATTCCTATTTACTTGTTGTAATGATTATAAGTCATTTTCGACAAATATGTCAAGTGCGTTTTGTGCCATATAATAAGGCGCTGGGAAGGAAATATTTATGAAAAAAAGCAATTTTGCATACGATTTACCTCAGGAGCTCATAGCACAGCACCCCCTTGAGGACAGAACAGCCTCCCGTCTTCTTATGCTCAATAAGGAAACAGGGGAGACAGAACATGCCCATTTTCGTGATATTTTGGGCGAGCTTCATGAAGGCGACTGCCTTATTCTCAACGATTCCCGTGTTATTCCTGCCCGAATTTTCGGTCAGAGAGAGGGCAAAGAGGGTCATAACGAATTTCTGCTTCTGAAACCTCTGGGCGATAACTGCTGGGAGACCATCACAAAGCCCGGTAAAAAGGCAAAAACAGGCGCAAGGTTTGTTTTTGGAGACGGACTTATGAAGGGCGAAGTCATCGATGTACGAGATGACGGCAACAGAATCGTCCGTTTTGAAACAGACCGCGAGTTTTTCTCTGTCCTTGATGAGATAGGCAGTATGCCGCTGCCTCCGTATATAACCGAAAAGCTTGAAGATAAAGAGCGATATCAGACAGTTTATTCCCGTGAGCTTGGCTCTGCGGCAGCCCCCACAGCAGGTCTGCACTTTACAAAGGAGCTTCTTTCTGAGATTGAAGCAAAGGGTGTAAAGATAGGATATGTCACTCTCCATGTAGGTCTCGGCACCTTCCGCCCTGTCAAGGAAGAGGAGATAACAGACCATATCATGCATACCGAACATTACTGCCTGCCTGCCGAAACTGCTGAGCTTATAAACAGAACAAAAGATAAGGGCGGCAGAGTCATTGCAGTCGGAACAACCAGCTGCCGAACTCTTGAAGCCTGCGGAAGTGCTCTTGCAGAAGGAGAAAAACTTCACGAAGCGGACGGCTTTACGGATATTTTCATTTATCCGGGTTATACTTTTAAAGTATTCGACGCTCTTATCACAAACTTTCACCTCCCCGAAAGCACACTGATTATGCTGGTGT
>JAZUPA010000138.1:0-16131 GCA_045604945.1 Acutalibacteraceae bacterium | reverse complement strand
AGTAATCTTCTCACCGCAGATTTCAGCCGCCTCGCAGGTGATTTCGGGGTGTCTGTCAAGGAGCAGCATATGCAGATTTTTGCCGTTGGCAGCTTCCTCAAGGCAATAGACCACAGGTCCGCGCATTACTGCTGCCTGACCTGCCGTTTCCCTTATCAGGGGGTTTCCCCGAAGGATCCTGACCGGCATATCAAAGCTGAAATTCACCGTAGTGCCTGCGGGAATGTCAAAATAAGCGTAGCCGTTTCTTATTTCCTTTACGCAAGCGCCGATATCATATTCCCCTGCCCAGCGTGGAATCCTCATGGCAGCAGAAACATCGGTTTTTGCCTTTATTCTGCCCTTTCCGCTCCCGGGCATATCGGATTCAATTATCAGGCTGTCGGTCTCTGCCCCAAGGAGCATGTTTATATATGTCACTCCCTCAATATCCATCACCCCATAGTCTCCCACGCTCGTCAGCATTCGGGCGATATTGGGAGGGCAGCAGGCGCAGCCGAACCACTTCTGACGCACCGTTTTCACATGGTGCTTGCGGTCATCCTTATGGCAGTCAGTGGGTCTGCACTCAAGGGGGTTTACATAGAAAAAGCTCTTGCCGTCAAGGGCTATTCCCGAGAGAACGCCGTTATAAAGGGCTCGCTCCATCACCTCGGCGTAGCGGCTGTGCTGTTCAAGGCGTATCATTCTGCCTGCAAAGAAAACAAGTCCTATGGCGGCGCAGGTTTCTGCATAGGCGGTATCAGAGGGAAGGTCATAATCATGGCTGAAGGCTTCTCCTATATGGGTGCCGCCGATTGAGCCCGTGATATAAAGCTTGCGCTTCTCTATGCTGTCCCAGAGCCTTCTGCAGGCATCCTTCAGGGATTCATCCTCTGTATATCTTGCAGCATCCGCCATTGCAGAATAAAGGTATACTGCCCTCACCGCATGACCCACCGCTTCATCCTGCTCGCGCACAGGGCGGTGTGCCTGCTGGTAGTGATACCGCTCCTCACTTTCGGCTCTTTCTCCTGCAAAATCGATGTCGGAAACCTCCGCAGCCCTTGCAGGGGCGCTTTCGGGATGCTCCGCGTCAAAGAAATAAGGCTTCTTTCCTCTCTCGTCTATAAAGTATTTTGCAAGGTCAAGATATTCCCTCTTCCCCGTTGCCTCATACAGGCGGATAAGCCCAAGCTCTGCCTCCTCATGCCCGGGGTAGCCGTGTATCTGACCTTCTTTTGGTCCTATTCTCTGCGCAACATATTGCGCAAACCGCTCGGCGCACCGCAGCAGCTTATCCTTGCCTGTTGCTCTATAGTACGCAGCCGCTCCCTCTGCAAGATGACCGAAGCAGTAAAGCTCGTGATAGTCACGGAGGTTTGAAAATATTCCCTCGGGATTTCTCAGAATAAAATATGTATCAAGATACCCATCCTCACGCTGTGCGGCACAGACGATATCTATGGCTTCATCGGCGGTTTTCATAAGCTCCTCGTCGGGGTGCTGAATCAGAGAATATGCCGCAGCTTCTATCCATTTTGAAAAATCGCTGTCCTGAAACGCAAAGCCGTAGAAGGTGTTTTCGGGAGCTTCCCTGTCTTCGAGCAACACCTGAAAAACAGGCTCAGCCTTTATATACTGCACGATTTCGCCCCTGTTGAGGGCGCCTGCCATTCTGTAGTTTCTCATGCAGTAGCTGGGCTCGGCATCCTCTATCTCATCATTCAGTGCGCGCCACTGGTATGGGATTACCTCCCGTCTTACAAGGTCGCACTTTTCCTTCCAGAAGCCTGAGGTAAGCTTTACAGCCATAATTATTCCTCCAAAATGTTATCTGCAAAAACGCCCCCTTGGCAGATGCCTTGGGGGCGTTTTCATTCAGTCAAGCGGGAATCCGCTTCCGTCGTTTTTGATTACTCGCGCCATGACAAGTATTGCTTCCACTATCGCCAATGCCCAGCTTACAAGGAAGGTTATCCATCCGCCAACCAGGGGGATGAAAAATCCGGCTATAAACAGCAGGATATGCAAAAAGCCGCGAAGGTAATAGCGTCCGTAAAAATCGTGTATGCCAAAGGCGCCTGAGGGAAAAATCGCAAGGAGAACAACTCCCAGCCTGAGTCGGAGGTCAGCATCCTCCACCAGGTAGAGCTTGTCATCCTTTTCTACCACCTTATGGGGATAGAAGGACGCATTGGATAACTCCTTGGGCTTTCCGCAGCCGTAAGGAGAATCGTACTCGCACTCATCGCAATTATGGTCGCACATCTTTGCGTGAGCATTGCATGCCGTTCCGCACTTGTGGCAGAACAAATCGTAATCTCTGCATTTTTCTCCGCATTTCGGACAGATTATCAGTGACATAATTACACCCTCATCCCATCTCTATCTACTATGTCATCATCGGTATCACTATATTCTGTTCTGATGCCTGCAGATATATTATCTGCGGCGTGCGCTCTGAAGTCTTTCTGCGGTAGCCTGAGCCTCTGCAAGTTTCTTTGCGGTGGAAACGGGCTCGGGCTTTACCTCCTTGCCTATAAACTTGCGGCCTGCGATCCATGCCTTGCGCAGGGTCTCGCTGAGCTTGCCTTCAACAAATTCTCTTTCCTTTTCGTCCATGACCGAGTTGAGAATAACCTGAATGATTATGCTCTTTGTATCCATATCGCCTTTTTCGTAGGCGTTGGAAAGCAGCTCGAAGAAGGGGTTGAGTCTTGCGGTATTGCCCTTTCTGAGGTTGTTTGCAAGGGCAACGCAGACGGTCTCTTCACAGAATTTGAGGGGGAGAATCTCGCCGTAGTATTCCTTGTGGGAAATCAGCGGAATTCTGCACTCAGGGAAGGAGGTGGGGATTCTGTTGATGAAGAAGCCCACATCCATGCAGTCCTCGGATTCTTCCTTCTTTGCCTTCTTTGCAACCGCAGCGATTCTCTCCTTTGAGGGACGTACGGGAGTGGTCAGGGTATCGAGGAAGTCAAGTGCGACGCTTACAGCCTCGCGCTCGCCGTCTCCACCTGCTTCATCGAAGAAATAGGTCTGGACATGACCGCAGTCATCAGCCTTTGCATCAGCCTCCCCCTTGCAGAGGTAGAAGCGCCTGTCGCCCTTTGCATACTTTATAAGAAGTGTATCCTCCTCGCAGTGGTAGAGAACGTGAGACTCATTTCCGCCTGTTACGCACTCTCCCTTTGTATAGCCCTTTGCGATAAGGTCAGGCTCCATTTTGTTGATGCAGATTTCGAAAAAGTTTGCCATTTTGAATATTCCTCCGTAAGCTTGCGGTCTGCCTTCTCTGAGGCATTCCGTTATATCTCTTTAAAATTATACTTTATTATATCATATATGTTGCTGTAAATCAAGGAGACAGGCAATTATTGTTAACCCGAGATTATTGTTGCATCGGGATATATCTCCATATTCGAGCGGTTGCTGTTCTTGCTGCTGATGGAGAGGGAGATGGATATGGGTCCGACCCTTCCGAGGAACATGGCAAGGCACAGCACTACCATGGAAAATGACGGCAGGTCGCCTGTTATGCCTGCTGTAACACCTACCGTACCGAAGGCGCTTACAGCCTCGTAGAGAGCATCTATGGCTCGTACGCCGTCGCCCATCTGGGCAAGTATGACAATAGTTGCGACAATGACCGCCACAAGAGCTGTGGCGCTGATTGCAAGGGCGCGATAAACGGTGTCGCGGGTGATTCTTCTCTTTCCGATGATGGGATGGTCATAGCCCCTGAGGGTGCATGCGACGGTTGTTATAAGCACAACCATGGTGGTGGTCTTTACCCCGCCGCCCGTTGAGCCGGGTGATGCACCTATGAACATGAGCACAGAGAAGAACAGCTTTGTAAAGCCGCTCATCCTGCCAAGGTCAACCGAGGCAAAGCCTGCGGATCGCGCACATACCGACTGGAAGAAGGCGTTTGTCAGCTTGTCGCCGAAGCTCATGCCTGCAAGGACTCCGTTCCACTCTGCAGCAAGGAAAAACACAGTGCCGACTATGAGCAGCACAGCAGATGCAATGCACACTATCTTTGTGTGCATCATTAAATTGCGGAGCTTTCCGCCCTCGCGGATAACCTTTATAAAATCGTAGAACACAACAAAGCCCAGTCCGCCGAGAACAATTATGCTTGAAAGCACAACCATCACATAAGGCTCGGAATTCAGGCTCACTATGCTGTTTCCCCGTCCGATCACATCAAAGCCTGCGTTGCAGTATGCGGAAACTGCCGTAAACACCGAATTCCACAGACCTTTGAAAAATCCGAATCTCGGGATGAACTCAAAACTCAGCAGCAAAGCTCCCGTACCTTCGCATATCAGAGTAACCCCCGCCGCCACTCTCAGAACGTCTCTCGCCCCGCCCATATCAAGGTGTCCCGTTGCCTCCTGAGCTATTCTCAGGCTGCGCAGTCCCAGCCGCTGGCGAAGGGAGAGGGCAAGGGAGGTAACAATAGTCATTGCTCCCAGACCGCCTGTCTGTATAAGCAGGATTATTACCGTCTGTCCGAAGAAGGACCAGTGTGTTGCAGTATCAAAGGGTGAAAGTCCCGTTACACAGGTTGCACTGGTGGCAACAAACAGTGCTTCGATAAAGCCTGTTGGCTCCTGTCCCTTTTTTACCGAAAAGGGCAGCAGAAGCAGCAGTGTGCCGATTGCTATCACAACGGCAAAGCTCATGGGAATCAGTCTGTGGGCAGGAATCTTCTCTATCCTTGCCGCCATATAGCTTGCCGCCCTGCGGAGATTCAGACGGAATTCCTGCAGATGCTTTTTGATTTTCAGTGTTTTTTCTGCCATTCCCCTGACACCTCCTGCCAAAAAATCATATCGGTCAGCTGACCTTCCTGTTTACCTCACATTTATCGGTCACAGTGGTCACTCCGTCGAGGGTGTATGGCTCGCTGCCGTCGGGGATGACCTCCATGACGCTGTAATAGGTTATTCTGTTTGACGAGCTCTGCAGAAAACGGTCAGAGCTCATTATGCTCAGGGAGCCTGAGTAATCGGCTGCCCCTGTATATTCCACGGTATATCCGTCGCCGACTTCGGTTTCGGGCAGCCCGTATTCTGAGACAGGGGACATATCAAAGCTCAGCTGTGTCCGTGAAATCCTCGATACACTGTATTTCATCTCCATATCGGTTTCAGCATCCACCGCCTGGGAATGGGTGATGACGGTGTCCTTTGTCACAGTATCGGGGATTTTCAGCAGAAGCTCCTGGGCAACAGCTCGTATCTCTGCTTCTCCCAGCAGATATTCCGAGCCCTTCACCTCTGAATAGAGCCGCTCTGTGCCGCCTACGGAAAGTATATTTCCCGCTTTGTCAAAATCAACGGTGAAGCCGTAGCCGATAATATCAAAATACATCTCTGTATCGGCGCTCTTTGTACTGTCGTCGGCAGTGTCAAAAATCACAGACTCGGTGCCGTTGTAGGAATATACATAGCTCCTTCGGGCTATGGTAAAGCGCAGTGTCAGACCCTCCTCAGTGATTTCAGAAGCAAAGTCATACCAGCTTTTCATATCCCATTCAGTCTCCATTATGACATCCTGACCGTACATATAAAGTGCCGTCTGCATAAAGCTGCAGCACATGGTATATTCCCCCTCTTCAAGGGGAGGTGCGGATGCTTCGGTAGGAGGTGCTGTCACTGTCACATCAGGGGTAGAATAGTAGTCGCTGTTGTCACAGCTGCAGCCGCCTATTGCCGCCAGCAGCAGAAACACTGCCAGAAATATCGAAATGACTTTCATTTTAATAAACCTTTCAATGCCTGATTACTTTACATCCCGTCTTATGCCGAGATAGCCGATAATTATAAACACAAGCCAGTAAACGGCTGCGCACAGCCAGGAAACAACATAGCCTGCGGAGGCATAGTTGGGAATTCCTCTCAGGGGTGCGGAAATATCAAGCACCGAAACAGGCGAAAGCCCCATGACTATATTGCCTGATGCTCCTGCTGCTCTGCCCAGCACCATTGCTGCTGCCAGCAGCACCGCAGAAAGCACCGTTGCCGCACTCTGGCTGCGTGTGGTGGTGGCAATCGCCGCAGAAAACGCTGTGGCAACAAGAGCCCCTGCCAGCACGCTGAGGGAAAGCTCAACAGAATAGGAAAGGCAGCTGACGGTGCTGACAGTTTCTCCCAGCACCTTTATACACTCTGTCTCTTCGCCCATTCCGCCGCAGCCGATAACCGCGCCGAATACCGCACCTGTCCACGCCGCACCGCACAGAAGCAGCGCAAAGATTCCTGCGGACAGATATTTAGCCGTATATTGCTTGAGTCTGGTTGCAGGCAGAGTATAAAGGGTTGTTATTACTCCCGATTTCATCTCTCCCGCTGTCTTCGATGCCATTACTGCCGCGGCAAGGATGCCTATTGGCAGCAGCATCAGCCAGATGGTTACAAATACAATATTCCACGGACGGGAATGACCTGCCGGGCTGTCGCTGCTCAGGCAGTGGTTTATTATAAGCCCCTCCCTGACGCACTTCTGCTGCTCGGCTATATAATACGCTTTTTCCATGCCTGTGCTTGTTTTCGTTAGTGCAGCGTATTCATCGTTGAGTACAATAAGCTCCTCATACCTCGCCCTGTAGCTGTCGTGCCAGTCTCTGACATCCGCCGGCTGCACAGGGGGTGCGGGGGTATCGCTTTCGCTGAGAATATCGCTTCCCGAAATATCACTATTCGAAATATCGCTGTCTGATATTACAGGTTGTATATCTACCTGCTTCGGTTCTTCCGTTATTTCCTCCTCGGGAACAACGACTGCGGGAGAATTTATCATATCCGAAAGCCCCGACGGCAGCAGTCCGTTTTCTCCGCTGCCGTCGGTCAGGGCGATGGCAAGAAACAGCGACAGTATAAAGACCGCAGTAACGGTCAGCACTGCACCAAGCCCCGAATAAAGCCGCATATTTTCGGCACGAAGGGAACGCAGCAGCTTGCCCATCAATAATCCCCTCCCGTATATCCGTATTCTCTCATTTCGCTGTCATCAGCCACAGAGGGTCTCTCCCTGAGAAGTCTGTAGTAAGCCTCCTCAAGGGTTATCTCATGAGGTCGTGCTTCGTATACCATGTAGCCTGCATTGAAGAGCATCGCGGTGATTTTCGGCACCAGTGCCTGCTCGCAGTCAAAGACTACATAGCCGTTGCGGACCTCGCAGCCTACATTCATTGCTTCAAATATATGCCTTGCCGCATCGGAGGGTCTGTCCACCAGCATCCGCTGGCACACCTTGCCCGTTCCGAACTTGCGCAGCCTTTCGACGGTGGAAACGCCTATCAGCACGCCCTCTTCAAGCACCGCAACTCTCTTGCAGGTCTTTTCAAGCTCACGCATCTGATGGCTGGTCATGACCACCGATGTGCCGTAGTCCCGAGCCATGGAGAAGAGTATCTTGCGGACATTGAGAAACTCGACAGGGTCAAGTCCGTCAATTGCCTCGTCAAGGAGCAGCAGTCTGGGGGTGTGCATGATGGCGGCAGCTATGGCAAGTCTTTTAAGCTCGCCCTTTGAGTAGGTCGCCACCTTGTTATCCGCCACATAGCTCAGCTCCAGCATATCAATGACCTCATTGATGCGCTCACGGGGTATCTTTCCCCTCTGCACTGCAATGCTTTTCAGGTTTTTAAAGCCGCTGAGATTGTCGAAAAACTTAGGATTATCCGACACTATACCCGTCAGCCGCATGCACTTTTCAAAGTCACGGTGAAGATTTACACCGCCTATATAAACGTTGCCTGAATCGGGCATGACAAGTCCTGCGAGAATATTCATCAGGGTGGATTTTCCTGCACCGCAGGGTCCGAGCAGACCAAGTATCTCCCCGGACTGAACGCCCAGGGTAACATCCTTCAGAATGGTTGTATTTCCCTTGTTTTTGCTCAGATTTTCAATTGTGAGCATCTGCATTGAGTTTCACCCACTGTCTTCTTTTCTTCTGTCAGGTCAATTCTGAGTATTGCAGCGGAGGTCGCGGGAATTATCAGGTGCTTTCCGCCGTTGTATATTCCGTGAAGGCTCTTTGCATCCACAAATTCGGAAGGAAGCTCGATAGCCTCGTCATTCCAGGCGGCATTGACCGCAACGAGAATCGCATCCTCACTGCCCCGTCTTATATATGCCATGGTGGATTTTTTAGCATAGACAGGCTCAAAGCTGCCGTTTTTCAGGCACTCAAGGGAACGACGGAGCTTTCCGAGCTTTGCAAACCACTCAAAAAGCTCTGTGTCCTCTCTGCCCCAGGGATATGTCCTGCGGCAGAAGGGGTCCTTGTATCCCTGCATTCCCACCTCGTCGCCGTAGTAGATGCTGGGCACGCCGGGAAGAGTGTACTGCATCACCGTTGCAAGACGCAGAAGGTTCTTGCCTATGCACATCTGCTCGTCGCTGAGGCTGTTTGCAGCCTGCCATGCGCGGTCTCTGCCCCTGAGAGGCTCTCCTCCGAGCAGTGTCAGGGCGCGCATTGTATCGTGAGAGCCGATGAGGTTCATAAGATTTGGTATTACCTGAGGGGGGTAGTTTTCCATGACGCAGAGGATACATTCCATCGCATGCTTTGCATCCCAGCCTGTGACAAGTCCCAGAATCGCGTCCTTGAAAACGTAGTTCATGACGGTGTCAAGCTGTCTGCCCCCGAAATAACGGCGCAGCGAGCCGTAGGCAACCTTGTTGGAGGCATCCTCCCAGACCTCGCCCATGATGATAGCCTGAGGGTTTTCGGCTTTTACCGCTTTTCTCAGCTCATCAAGGAATACATCGGGCAGCTCGTCGGCAACGTCAAGGCGCCAACCGTCAGCACCGAACTTCAGCCATCTGCGCAGGATTCCGTTTTCGCCGCAGATGTATTCAATATATGACTTCGTGTTCTCCTGAACCTCGGGGAGGGTGTCAAAATCCCACCAGCTGCAATATCTGTCGGGCCAGTCCTTGAAGGTGAACCAGTCGTAGTAGGGGGATTTCTGAGAATTGTACGCGCCGATGCTTCTGTAGCGCTTGTATTTGTTGAAATATACGCTGTCGGCGCCTGTGTGGGAGAAAACGCCGTCGAGAATTACCTTTATTCCGCGGCTGTGGCACTTCTCACAGAGCTCCATGAAGTCCTGCTCAGTACCCAGCAGCGGGTCTGTCCGCTCGTAGCACGCCGTTGCGTAGCGGTGGTTTTCGTGAGATTCAAATATGGGGTTGAGGTACAGACAGGTGACTCCAAGCTCCTCAAGCCTGTCAAGATGCTCGATTATGCCCCGAAGGTCGCCGCCGTAGTAGTCATTATTGAGCACTCTGCCCTTTTCGTCAGGCTGCCACACGATTTCCTCGTCCCAGCTTTTGTGCATCACTCTGTCGGGGAATACATCCCTTGTTTTTCCCGAGCAGGCAAAGCGGTCGGGAAAAATCTGATAGATTATGCCGCCTTCAAGCCAGTCGGGGGTCTCAAATCCCTCCTCATAGACGGTCATCTGCCACGGCGAGGGGTTTACGGTGAGGATTCCCACACTGCCGAAATCTCTGCCTATTCTTCTTGCGCTGGATACGCAGTCAAGCTCAAAATGATAGTGCCAGAGACCTGCGCTTTTCGGCGTGAAGTCCACTTCCCACCATTCATGGTCGCGTCCCTCCATGCCGCACCAGAACATATTGCCCACTTCGGTCTCTCCTGTGTGCTCGTTTTTGAACATCACATCAACGCCTGAGGCGGATATATATCTGGGCAGGCACACCTTGAAGTGTACCTGTGTATTTTCAGCCACAGCTCCTGTGGGATTCTTGTATACGGGGTTTCTGGAATCGAATATCTTCAAAAAATTCACCCTTTGGTTGAGATTAGTTAACATTACTATTATATCTCATGTTGTCTTCAAAGGCAAGGGAAAGAGAAAATTAAGCGGTACTGCATGCTGTATCGCTGCTTTACCGCGTTTTCTTGCATTTATCGGCGGTTTATTATATAATTTACAGTACAGGATAATCCATTATCAGAGGTGTTAATATTATGACGAGCTTCAGGAAATTGCTTTTCATCCTTTTTGTGTGCATAACAGTCCTTGCGCTGCTTTCCGCCTGCGGCGACAGTGACGCAGATATCGACGATGCTGACAGCTGGGAGTTTGACCTGTATACCCACTGGCATCTGACAGAGGACGGCGAAAAAATCGACGAAGCAGAGCATACATACGAGGAAGGCTGCCTTATCTGCAACATCGACCTGTTCTACTACGATGACGGCAGTGTATATGTGCAAAAATACAACGGAAACGGCGATGTTTCCGTAATGGTATATTACGATTCAGATGGCAATCTTGCAGAGGAAACAAGAATCGATTACATCTACAACGAAAACGGCAATGCTACCCGTGAGATCATGTACCGCAACGGAAAACTCTATCTTGAAGCCGAATATGCAGTCGTTATTGAAGATGATGACTACAGCTATGCCATCCTCAGCAAGCTTACCCGATACAACTCTGACGGCACAAAGCTGGTCGAGGACTTTGACTCTTACACTCAGATATATTCTGAAACTCTGTACAACGCCGATGGCTCTGTCGCTCACGAATACAGGATCGAAACGGAGTATGATGATAACGACAACATTATCAGGTATCTGAAGTACGACGGCGATATCCTTGCCGAAGAAGTGACATGCGAGTATGGTGACTTTGAGGAATATGACGAGTACGACTGTCTCGTCCTGCAGCGCACCTTCGTATACGGAACGCTTATAAAGGAGGAATTTTACACCCGCATAACGGAAAGCGGCTTCGATACAGGATCCGATTATATTTTCAAAGAAATAATCTACAATGCTGACGGCACTCAGACCGTCACCGAGTACGATCAGTACGGCAGAGTAAAATAACCATAAGCAAAAAAGCTCCCTTTCGGGAGCTTTTTTATCTGTCAGTATCTTACTTCGCAGTTGGGGCGCTTGTCGGCTTCCTTCTTTGCGGCGGAATCGGAAACCTCGTTATCCGCAAACTCAAGAAGGGTGAGGTTTTCAAGCTTTGCAAGGGCGGAAAGTCCCTTTACCTTGTTCTGTCCGAAGGACAGCTCGCGAAGCCCTGTAAGATTTGCCAGCGCCTTGAGGCTTGAGACTCTGTTGCTGGAAAAATTCAGGCTGTAAAGGGAATAAAGCTCGGAAAGAGCCGAAATATCGGAAACGTTGTTATCCTGAAATGCCAGGGAGCGAAGTTTTGTCATCCCTGCAAGGGGGGATATATCCTCAATGCCGTTGCTGTTGAGCACAAGCTCGGTCATTGCGGTCATGCCCGCAAGGGGAGTTATATCCGAAATGCTGTTGTTGTCGATATTCAGTGCGGTCAGCCCGGTAAGTCCTGCAATGGGTGCAGCACTTTCAACATAGCAGTTTCTCAGGTACAGCTCACGCAGTGCGGTAAGCCCCGATATGGAGGTAAGCTCTGTAATGCTGTTGTCGGATATGTTCAGCACCTCAAGGGCAGTCAGCTTTGAAACGGGGGAAAGGTCAGAAATGCCGTTGCCGGATATGCTGAGAATCTTGAGATTAACACAGGCAGACAGAGCATCGATATTCGCAATGCTGTTGTCGTCAAGATAAAGCTCCTCAAGGGCGGTCAGCTTTGAAAGGGCTGAAATATCGGTGATATTGTTGTACCGCGTTGTGGTGCTGAGTATCTCCTCGACCCCTGTATAGGAAGGGTCGCTTGCCTCGGTCACCGTAAGAGAGCCGAGCTTGAGTATCTTCAGGCTCCTGCAGGATGAAAGCACTGAAATATTCTCGATTTCAGTACCCGACAGGTCAAGATAGGTAAGGGCGGTGAAATACTTGAGTCCCGAGAAATCCTCAATATTCTGACCCGACAGGTCAAGTCTTGTGGATGATGTCGAGTAGGTCTGACCTGCAAAGGTCACCGTTTCGGGCTTTTTATCCCCGCAGGCATTGATTATGAGGATTATGACAAGGGCAAGTCCCAGCGCTATCGCTCCGATGATTATCTGCGGACGGTAATCCCACAGAAGTGAACCTATGCTGTTTGAGCGTCTGCGTCTCTTCTGATAATTGGAACCGCTGTAATATGCCTTTATCGCCATAACGTTCATCTCCTTTTCGGAAGGTTTTCCTTCGGTATTGTAACACATTCGGATTCGTAATGCAACCGAACACCATTCTTCTCTTTATTCGACAAAACATCCTGTTTTTCGACACATCTGCACGCTTGACTTACCATTATCGGTCAGATAGAATAATTGTGATACTTAATTATTATCGGAGGAATATTTTATGGCTTTTGATTATCCCTTCAAAGACCCTTCCCTTGATATAGAAGCCCGCCTTGATGACCTCATGGCAAGGCTGACCTTAGATGAGAAGCTGGGATTCATCCCCTCAAAGCACGCCGAAGTCGAGCGGCTGGGAATTCCTGCCTTCTGGGTCGGCGGTGAGGGCGCCCACGGCTATATTGACCGCCTTGAGCCCGCCACCACCTTCCCTCAGACCATCGGTCTGGCGGCAACCTTTGACCGCAGTCTTCTTTCAGAAATCGGCACTGTCACGGGCAAGGAAGCCCGCGGCTTCTATAACCGCACAGGAAAGAAAAACGGCATCACCCTTTGGTTTCCCACCGTTGACCTTGAGCGCAGTCCCTTCTGGGGAAGAACGGAAGAGGGCTACGGCGAGGACCCCTATCTGACAAGTGAGCTTGCAAAGGCTATTATACGCGCCGCCCAGAATGACAACGGAAAAGACCCCCTTATGGTCACAAGCGGTCCCAAGCATTTCTTTGCAAACAACAACGAGTACCGCCGCGGCTCCTGCAACTGCTCCATAACTCCCCGACTGCTCAGGGAATATTACACCGTACCCTTCAAAGCCGCCATAAAGGATGCAGGGGCATATTCCGTAATGTCCTCATACAACGAGGTCAACGGAATCCCCATGATGCTCAGCCATCACCTCAATGACCTTGTCAAGGAAGAATGGGGCATGAAGGGGCGCGGACACATTGTCACCGACGGCGGCGACTTTGAGCAGACTGTCAAATTCCACCACTATTTCAGGGAAAACTGCGAGACTATTGCCCACGCACTGAAAAACGGCGCGGACACAATGACCGATGACGAGTCAATCGTAATACCTGCCCTCAGGGAGGCCCTCAGCAGAGGCCTTCTCACCGAGGAGGATATCGACCCCCATGTCAGGGCAATTCTCAGAGTCCGCTTCAGGCTCGGTCAGTTTGATCCCTCCACCCCCTACGACGATCTGAAGAGCAGCGAGCTTGTCAACTGCCCCGAGCACAAGGCTCTGACAAGGCGCGCCGTTGCTGAGTCCTGCGTTCTTCTGCAGAATCGCGGCGCACTGCCCATAAAGGGCGGCAGGATCGCCGTTCTCGGCTATGCCGCAACGCAGCTGCACATGGACTGGTACACTGCCTTCATGGGCTACAAGGTCACTGTGCTGGATGGTCTGAAAGCCCGATTCGGCGACGAAAATGTCGATTATCTTGAAGCCCGCGATATTGTCAGCTTCTTCACTCCCTCAGGACTGCCCCTGGTGCTGGGCGGTGAGCATAATGCCCTTATGGTGGGCAGCCCCGATGAGGAAAGCGCAAAATTCTACCTTGAAGACTGGGGCTTCGGCTCGGTCACTCTGCGCTCCCTCGAAAACGGAAAGCTCCTCGACCTCGGTCACATTCTCAAGCCCAACGAAAAGGTCGACGATGAAACCAAGGCTGAAATGGAGCGCATAGAGAAGGAATTCCCCGCAAGAGCCATCAACGAGAATTCCCTTGGCTGGTATGTAAAGACCCAGTTCACCCTCGTGCCTCAGGGGGACGGAAAGTATCTGATAAAGGCATTTGACGGACGGCTTGCATCCTGGAGCGGCTCGGGAGAATCCGTTAAATTCGGAAAGCCCTTTGCCCACTCAGAGGAAAATCTTTTCTCCATGTGCATCATCAACAACGAGGCTGAGGCAATGATAAAGGCAAAGGATTATGACACTGTTGTGACGGTTGTGGGCAGCAATCCCATGATACACGCCCGCGAATGTATCGACCGTCAGACCCTTTTCCTCCCTCCCAGAGATGAGCAGCTTATCAGAAACGCCGCTCTTGCAAACGCAAACAGCGTTGCGGTTATAATGACCAGCTATCCTTATGACTGCAGGGTCTCCATCGGAATGACCAACGCCGCAGTCACCCTCGCCCACGGCATGCAGGAAACAGGCAACGGTCTTGCAGATATTCTGTCGGGCGATATCTCCCCCGCAGGCAGACTGCCCATGAGCTGGGTGCGCAATGACCGCTACCGCCCTGAGAGCGTCATGGAGTACGATATAATGCACCATGGCATGACCTACCAGTGGAATTCCGATGCCATCCTTTACCCCTTCGGTCACGGTCTGAGCTATGCGGACTTTGAATACAGCAGACTTCAGATTGCCCCCTCGGGGGACGGCTGGGATGTGTCCTTTACCGTAACCAACACCTCGGACTTTGATGCCCAGGAGGTGCCGCAGATGTACGTCAGCGTCAGGGAATCCGTTCTCCCGAGGCCTATCATGCAGCTCAAGGGCTTCGACCGCGTGACTGTGCCTGCAAAGGGCAGCGTATCCCTTACCCTCCCCCTGCCCTATGACGAGCTTCGCGTCTGGGATGTAACCACCGACAGCTTTGTACTGGAAAGCGGCTTTGCCAACGTCATGATTGGCGCCTCCAGCGGCGATATAAGACTTCAGGGGCAGGTAATAATCCCCGGTCAGAAGATCGCACCCAGAAAGCTCGAGGGTACGATCTACGCCTGGAAATGCGACGATTACGAAGATCTTACCTTTATCGAAAAGCGCGGCAGCAGAATACCTGCCGTACTGACCGACGCTACCCACGGCGGCGAGATCGATTTCAGGCGCTGCGTATCCTGCGGCGCTTCGAAAATCCGTATATGCTGCGCAGGCTATACCGCTCAGGGCGCAAGGCTTGATTTTCTTATCGATGACGGCGATGTCGCCGCGAGCGTTGTTATCCCCATGTCCGCAGATATTGCAGACTGGCCGAAGGAAAACGGCGAGCGCAATTTCCCCACATGGCAGACAGTGGAGTGTCCCATTGAGCTGCCCTCTGAGGGTGTGTTCGACCTGAGACTTATCACAAACGAACACGCGGCGATCCATTCAATAGAATTTATCACAGAATAAATGAATCGGGTGCGGCTCTGCCGTACCCGATTTGAGCTTGTCAAAAAAGCCCCAAACCTTGGCTCCCCTTGTCATGGGGAGGTATTATGCTGCGCATAATTGTCACGAAGTGACTGAGGGGTAGTCCAAAATCGCATAAAAATGCAATTTTATCAAATCTCTCCCTCCGAGTTTTGACATGCAAAACTCACCTCCATCTTTGATGAAGTATCTCCCATCATCAGAGGGAGGCTTTAAGGAGGTTCTTTGACAGTCTGGAATCGGGTGCGGCTCTGCCGTACCCGATTTTTCTCTTTTTCTGACAAAGTTTCCCTTTAACGCATTATTCTGTTGAAATCTTCCGACTTATACAGTATGATGGTATTGTGAGGATACACAGAGAATATATCAAGGAGGATTTTTCATGAAAAAACTGCTCATCGCATTGACCGCACTGGTTCTTTGCATTGTAACCGTCTTTTCTCTTGCCGCCTGCGGCGAAAAGACCGAAACTCCTGACGCTCCCGTCACTCAGACCCCCTCAGATTCCCCTGCTGTCAGCACTCCTGCCGCAGACAGCACTCTCCATGCCGAAATAACCGAGGATGTCCACTTCAAGCAGTTTGATATCTTTTACCCCTTCGGCAACGACGAGTATGAGGACTACATACTCTGGTGCGAGGCTGAAATGACCGATTTCTATATTGTGGGACTTATCCCCGATACGGAAAACTGGATCACCGACGGCGTAAAGCTTTTTGAAAAGGAAAAAATCACCCCTAAGGAAGCTGTCAACTATATGCGCATGGTTCCCGAGGGATTCCCCTCCGACGCTGTTGTCTACACCGCAAACGGCGAAACCTTTATGTATGCCATCGGCTATAACGGCAGAGACGGCGGCATTTCACTCATTGAGATAGACAGACTTTTTGTTGACCCTGAAGCAGGCGTAAGTGAAGAAACAACCACCACTAC